>CAKUMG010000827.1 GCA_934667465.1 uncultured Actinoplanes sp.
GCGTACACCCTGGGCGGTCTTCGTGCCGCCCGGGCCGCCACCGCCCGCCGGGCAGTGACCCGGCACGGACGTCCGCTGCTCCGGCTGCACCTCGCCGACCGGGCCGACGGGGTTCCCCGTCTGCTGGCGGCAGCCGGGATGTTGCGGGTCTGACCCTTGGCTGTAACCCTTCGGGACGACAAAAAGCTGGCAGGATGGGACACGTGGGTAATCCGCTGCGTACAGCACAGGACCGACGGCTGCCCAGGATCCCGGAGCCGTGTGCTCTGGTGATCTTCGGCGTCACCGGTGACCTGTCGCGAAAGAAATTGATTCCGGCCGTGTATGACCTTGCGAACCGGGGTCTGCTGCCACCGGGCTTCGTGGTCCTCGGCTTCGCCCGCCGGGACTGGGGTGACGGCGACTTCGAGTCGCTGGCCTACGCGGCGGCCAAGAAGGGCGCCCGCACGCCGTGGCGGGAGGACGTCTGGCAGCGGCTCGCCAGCCAGTTCCAGTTCGTACCCGGCTCGTTCGACGACGACGCCGCGTTCGACCAGCTCGCCGAGACCCTCGACGAGCTGCGCGAGCGTAACGGCATCGCCGGCAACGTCGCGTTCTACTTCTCGATCCCGCCGGTCGCGTTCCCGATGGTGCTCAACCAGCTCAACCGCACCGGCATGGCCGACAGCAGCAAGTCGGGCGGCTGGCGCCGGGTCGTGGTGGAGAAGCCGTTCGGCAACGACCTGGCCACGGCCAAGAGCCTCAACCAGCTCGTCGACGAGGTCTTCGTGCCCGAGGACGTCTTCCGGATCGACCACTACCTCGGCAAGGAGACGGTCCAGAACATCCTGGCGCTGCGCTTCGCGAACAACCTGTTCGAGCCGGTGTGGAACTCCAAGTACGTCGACTCGGTGCAGATCACCATGGCCGAGGACGTCGGCATCGGCACCCGCGCGGCGTTCTACGACGCCTCCGGCGCGGCCCGCGACGTGCTGCAGAACCACCTGCTCCAGCTGCTCGCGCTGGTCGGCATGGAGGAGCCGACGAGCTTCGACTCCGTCGACGTGCGCGCCGAGAAGCTCAAGGTGCTCAAGGCCATCAACATCCCCACCGACATCGCCGAGGGCACCGTCCGCGGGCAATACCTGCCCGGCTGGGTCGCCGGCGAGCGCGCCCCGGGCTACCTGGAGGAGAAGGGCATCCCCGCCGACTCCACCACGGAGACCTATGTGGCCGTGCGGCTCGGCATCCAGAACCGGCGCTGGGCGGGCGTGCCGTTCTACGTGCGCGTCGGCAAGCGCATGCCGCGCCGGGTCACCGAGATCGCGATCCTGTTCAAGCGGGCGCCGCACCTGCCGTTCGATCCGGCCGACGTCGAGATGCTCGGCAACAACCAGCTCGTCATCCGGGTGCAGCCCGACGAGGGCGTGGTGCTCAAGTTCGGCTCCAAGGTGCCGGGCAGCACGATGGAGGTCCGCGACATCGCGATGGACTTCCAGTACGGCGAGGCGTTCACCGAGTCCAGCCCGGAGGCGTACGAGCGGCTCGTGCTCGACGTCCTGGTCGGCGACCGGTCGCTGTTCCCGGACGCGGCCGAGATCGAGCAGAGCTGGGCGGTCATCGACCCGCTCGAGGAGGCCTGGGCCGGCACCAAGCCCGAGCCGTACCGGTCGGGTGAGTGGGGTCCGCGCGCTGCGGACGAGATGCTGGCTCGCGAGGGCCGTGCTTGGAGGCGGGCATGATCGGTCTGTGGGACACCACCGGTTCGGAGGTCGTCAAGGCCCTCGCCGCCGAACGGCGCAGCGCGGGCGGTGTGGCCTCCGGCCTCGCCCTGACGCTCGTCGCCGTCGTGGAGGAGAAGCAGGTCCGCGAGGCCGAGGCCGCCGCGACCATCGCCGCGTCGGCGCATCCGTGCCGCCTGCTCATCGTGGTCCGCTCCGACCTGGAGGGCCGCAGCCGCCTCGACGCCGAGATCGTCGTCGGCGGCCGGCTCGGCCCGGCCGAGGCCGTCGTCATGCGGATGTACGGCCGCCTCGCGCTGCACGCCGAGTCGGTCGTCATGCCGCTGCTCGCCCCGGACGTCCCGGTGGTCACCTGGTGGCACAGCGCGCCGCCGGACATGATCGCCAACGACTTCCTCGGCGTCGTCGCCGACCGGCGGATCACCGACAGCAAGCTGGCGGCGGACCCGGTCGCGGCGCTCAAGCAGCGCGCGCTCGACTACGCGCCGGGTGACACCGACCTCACCTGGACCCGGATCACCCTGTGGCGTTCCCTGGTCGCGGGCGCCTTCGACACCACCGAGGAGCGCGTCACCGGCGCGACCGTCACGGCGCCGAAGACCGACCCGACCGCCGCCCTGATGTGCGGCTGGCTCAAGGCCCGCCTGGGCATCGAGCCGGTCTGGGAGCACACCGACCGCGCGCCGCGGATGCACTCCGTGCAGCTCGAGTGCGCCAACGGCGACTGCGTCACGGTCACCCGCGAGGAGGGCACGGCGCTGTTCAGCCGCACCGGCCAGGAGCCGCGCTACATGCCGCTGCCCAAGCGCCCGGTCGGCGACGAGCTGGCCGAGGAGCTGCGGCGCCTCGACCCCGACCAGATCTACGGCGAGGCGCTCGGCGCCATGGCCGGGGTCAGCGGGCTCGACGACAAGCCCGCCATGCGGGTGCACGTGTGGAAGGACCCGGCGCTGGCCGCGCAGGCCGGGGACGACGCCGCGATGGCGGGACCGGGCGGGACCGCCGCCTGATCCGATCACTAGGATCGACGGGGCCGTTTCGCCTGATGGCGGGCGGCCCTGTTTCTTTTCGGCGGGCTCCCCCGCACCGCCCGGCCGAGCCGGGGCTCTGCACCACCGCCCGGCTCGGCCGGGCGGCACATCTGCCGCCGCCGTCCTCCGGCAGGCGGCCCGTACGACAAGGATTCTCATGAGCGAGACCGTTGTGCTGGTGGTCGCCGACGCCGACGAGCTGGCCTCGTCCGTGGCGGCGCGCCTGGTCACCAAGATCATTGACGCGCAGTCGGCCCGCGGCCGCGCCGACGTGGTGCTGACCGGCGGACGGGTCGCGGCAAAGGTGCTGCGCGCGGTCAAGGACCTCCCTGCCGCCTCGGCGATCGACTGGTCCCGGGTCGACCTGTGGTGGGGCGACGAGCGCTTCCTGCCGTCCGGCGACCCGGACCGCAACGAGACCCAGGCCCGCGAGGCGCTCCTGGACGCCGTGCCGCTGGACCCGGCCCGCATCCACGCGATGCCCGCCGCCGACGGCCCCGACGGCGACGACGCGGAGGCTGCGGCAGCCCGCTACACCCGCGAGCTCGCCACCGCGGGGGACCCCGGCGCCGACCTGCCCCAGTTCGACGTGCTGATGCTCGGCGTGGGCGAGGACGGTCACGTGGCGTCGCTGTTCCCGGACCACCCGGACGCCGGCAAGCCGGGAACAGCGGTGGCGGTGCACGACAGCCCCAAGCCCCCGCCCACCCGCATCTCCCTCACCCTGCCGGCGATCCGCGCGGCGGAAGAGGTCTGGCT
>CAKUMG010000828.1 GCA_934667465.1 uncultured Actinoplanes sp.
TGGTGCCCAGCACCTCCCCGAGCAGCCCGGCGACGCCGCTGGAGGGGTGGATCTGCGCCGCGAGCACCTGCAGCAGCAACGCCACCCGCGCCCCCTCGTCGGCGAGCCGGGCCAGCGCGGCGGCGATCGTGTAGCGAGCGAGCACGATCGCAATCTACCGGCGCTCCTCGCCTGCCGCAGACCTCCGATCACACATCGATGGATTACTCTCTGACTCAGACCGTGACGAGAAGGTGGAATGCGGGTTCCGTGGCCGACGCCGGTGATCAGTCCCGCCATCGGTACACCGCCCGCCCCGGCGGTCACCTTCAGGCCCGCCCCCGGCCGACGACTGAACCGGATACGGCATCCGCTGGGCCAGCCGTTCGGGTGGCGCAGCTGCAGGCCACCCGCGGTACCCTGAAGTCATGACGGAGCAGCCCGCCGAGCAGACCCCCACGGACATGGCCGCTCTGCTCGCCCAGCGCGGAGTCGTCGTGACCGACGAGAACCGGGCACGTGCCCGGCGCCGCCTGACCGAGGCCCGCGAGCGCCGCGACCCTCAGCTGCGCGAGCGACTGCGCGAGCGGCTGGGCATGCGTCCCACCACCACGGCGTGACCGACCGCCCGGTCCAGCTCGTCCTGGACACCCCCGCCGTTCTGGACTACTGCCGCGGATCCCTGCCCGTCGGCGAGCTGCTCGTGGAGATCGATGCCGGAGGCGGCGCGGTCGCCCTGCCGCTGTTGTGCCTGGTCGAGGCCGCGAACATCAACCCGGACGACGAGCACTGGCTCGACATGCTCGTGCAGCACCCGGCAACCGAGGTGATCGGCGTCAAGGCCGAACTGTGGAAGACCCTCGCCGCGGTCCGCGACACCGTCGGCCGCGTCGACGCCGCGTCGGCCGCCCTGATGGCGCTCGACTACGACGTCGACGTGGCCACGCGCACCCCCGGCGTGTACGCCGGGCTCGGCGGCGGCGAGATCGCGCTGCCGCTCGAGGACTAGGCCGGACCGGCGTTCGGGGCGCTGCGCCCGGTCCGCGTGCGCATCCGCCGCCGCCGGCACGTGCGGCACCACCAGCACGGCGGCCAGCAACCTGCCGAACACCGACGCGCCCGGCTCTCCGCAGCACGCCGGGCGCCGGGCGCTGCGTGGCGGCACGGCGTTGAGTACGTTCGTACGTATGACGGATCATGAGGACACGCGGAGCATGCGGGAGCGGATGCTTGCCGGGGACCTGTACATCGCCGACGATCCGGAGCTGGCCGAGGCGAATCTGCGGGCCATGGACCTGATGGAGGCCTACAACGCGACGCCGATCCGGGACGG
Organism: uncultured Actinoplanes sp.; assembly: GCA_934667465.1. GTDB lineage: Bacteria > Actinomycetota > Actinomycetes > Mycobacteriales > Micromonosporaceae > Actinoplanes. The sequence continues at coordinate 1,313 of CAKUMG010000828.1, forward strand.
GGAGCGGCGCCGGGAGTTGCTGGGTGAGCTGTTCGGGGAGGTCGGCGAGGGGGTCGAGATCCGGCCGCCGGTGCGGGTCGACTACGGCACGCAGGTACGGGTCGGAGCGCGCACGTTCGCGAACTACGGTCTCGTGGTGCTGGACGTCGCGCCGATCACGATCGGGGAGGATGTCCAGATCGGGACGAACGTGCAGCTGCTGACCCCGACGCATCCGGTCGAGCCCGGCCCGCGGCGCGACAAGTGGGAGGCCGCGAAGCCGATCGTCATCGGGGACAACGTGTGGCTGGGCAGCGGGGCCATCGTCCTGCCCGGCGTCACGATCGGCGAGAACACCGTCGTCGGCGCGGGCGCGGTCGTCACCAAGGACCTGCCCGCCAACGTCGTCGCCGTCGGCAACCCGGCGCGCGTCCTCCGCAGCATCGACCCGGGCACGACCGTTTGACGGCCCGGCATTCGGGAGGGGACTTCGCTGTCAAGCCGACCCTGACCGGCGAGCGGGTGGTCCTGCGCCCCTTCCGCGACGACGACTTCCCCGCGATCGAACGCGCCCTGCGCGACCCCGAGATCATCCGCCTCACCGGCAGCACGCCGCTCGTGTGGGACGAGACGGCCGAGCGCCGCCTGCGCGAGTGGTACGGCACCCGGAACCGGCAGACCGACCGCCTCGACCTGGCGATCGCCGACCGGGCCACCGGCGAATGGGCCGGCGAGGTGGTGCTCAACGAGCTCGACCGCCGGAACGCGGCCTGCAACTTCCGGATCCTGGTCGGGCCGCAGCGGCAGGACCGCGGGCTCGGCTCCGAGGCGATGGGACTACTGCTCCCGTACGCCTTCCGGCAGTTGCACCTGCACCGGGTGGCGCTGTCGGTGTACGACTTCAACCCGCGCGCCCGCCACGTCTACGAGAAGGCGGGCTTCGTGGCCGAGGGCCGCCTCCGCCACACCCTCCGCACCCCGGACGGCTGGGCGGACACCATCGTCATGGCCGCCCTGTCCCCGGACCTCCACCCGCCCACCCCGGACCCGGACCCCGCCGCCCTGACACCCGGGCGCCCCTGACCCGCCCGGCCGCGCCGCCGCGTGAGCGTCGCGCGGCCGTTGCGGGAGTCATGACGGTCGGCCGCCTGGCGGACCAAGCCGCATTGCCGGCCGGCGTCAGGAAGTCGGCCGGGATGGCGTTACCGTTCGTCGCGCGGGCTCGAAGTCTGGCCCTGTGCCGCAGAGACGAGAAAGGGCGCCGGTGCCGCCCCGCGCTGGTGCCGGACCCTGCGCCGCCCCTTACTGGCCGGTGCGGCCGTCGATGCACTCGCGGAGCAGATCGGCGTGGCCACAATGCCGCGCGTACTCCTCGATCATGTGAATAAGCACGTCCCGGTAGCTCACCTCTCCGCCCCGGTGCGCGACCGTAGTGCCCCCATCGCTCACCCCGTCGAGCCACCGGTCGGCCGCCTCGATCTGCGCCGTCCAGGTGGCGAAGGCGTCCGACACCACCGCCGGGTCCGCCACCGCGCCGTCGAAGTCGAGGTCGGGGGCGTCCGCGGACCAGTAGGGCCGGGGGTGCATCGTCGACATCACCACCACCGGGCGGCGCACCGGCCGGCCCCGCCGCATCGAGATCTTCTTCTACCGCGCCCACGGCGCCACCTACCTCTGCAGCGGCGCGGGCGGCGGCCCCACCGGCTGGCACGCGAACCTGCTCGCGAACCCCGCCTTCACTTTCCACCTGAAGAACGGCGTCCGCGCCGACCTCCCGGCCCACGCCACCACCGTCACCGACCCGGCCGAACGAGCGGCGGTCCTCGCCGCCATCGTCGACGACCTCAACCAGCCCCACGACCCCGGCACCATCAGACCGACCCGCCTGGAAGACTGGTCCGCCAGCAGACTGATGCGCATCGACTTCGACTGAGGGCGGCCACTCGGCACTCAGGAAGATGAGGGTCGATGGCGGGCGCCATAGTGTCGACGCCAGATCGCGCCCAGGGAAAGGCCTGCGCGTACGGCCGGCCGGGAGCTGCGGGCCCGAGGTGAGGAGCCGTTGTGAGAGCTTTCAGGATCGACACGCCGCAGGCGGAGCTGGACGACCTCAGGCGTCGTATCGCCGGCACCCGCTGGCCGGAGAACCTGCCGGAGACCGGGTGGGACCGGGGTGTACCGACCGCCTACCTCAGGGAACTCGCGGAGTACTGGGC
>CAKUMG010000829.1 GCA_934667465.1 uncultured Actinoplanes sp.
GCCCGCTCCGGGACCGGCCCGCTTCGGCGCTCGCTTCGAGCCCAGCCGTCACTCGGGCGCGCTGCACGCGGCGCTCGCTTCGAGCGCGCTGCGGGCGGTGCCCACGCGGGACGGGCCGCGGGCGGCGCTCGGGCTGTGCGGGGTCGCGGTGGCAGGATGGCGGCATGGATCTCGGGCTGGACGGACGCGTGTACCTGCTGACCGGCGCCTCGCGCGGGCTCGGCTTCGCCACCGCCGAGGCGCTCGTGGCCGACGGGGCCCGGGTGGTGGTGTCCGCGCGCGGGCGCGACGCCGTGGACGAGGCCGTGTCCCGGCTCGGCAGCGACGCGGCCACCGGTGTCGTCGCGGATCTTGCCGACCCCGGCGCCGCGGAGCTGCTGGTCCGTGCCGCCACCCACGCGTACGGCCGGCTCGACGGCGCCCTGATCTCGGTCGGCGGCCCGGGCACGGGCACCGCGGCGCAGCAGACCGACGACCAGTGGCGCGACGCGTTCGAGACCGTGTTCCTGGGTTCGGTGCGCGTCGCCCGTACGGTGGCTGCTGCCCTGACCCACGGCGGCGCGATCGGCTTCGTGCTGTCCACCTCGACCCGGGCCCCGCTCACCGGCCTCGGCCTGTCCAACGGCCTGCGCCCGGGCCTCGCCGGCGTCGCCAAGGACATGGCCGACGAGTTCGGCCCCCGCGGCATCCGCGTCGTGAGCCTGCTCCCGGGCCGCATCCTCACCGACCGCACCCACCAGCTCCACGCCGCCACCGGCAACGCCGCCAAGGCCGCTGCCGACTCCGCGGCCGGCGTCCCGCTGCGCCGCCTGGGCGAGCCCGCCGAGTTCGGCCGCGTCGCCGCGTTCGTCCTCTCCCCCGCGGCCGGCTACCTCACCGGCATCCAGATCCCCGTCGACGGCGGCGCCACCCGCATGCTCTGACCGGCCAACCCGCACCGCCACGGCCGGCGATGATGGTCAGCCGGCGACAGGGGCCGATGCGGTGTCGCGGAGCGTGCGGTAGAAGTCGACCGTCTCCCTGACCTCGGGCGTCTGCTCCTCGGCTTCTTCGGCCTCGAGAACGCGCCCGATGCCGGTCCGGAGAATGTCGAGCACTTCGTCGCGCAGCGTTGCGTCCAGATCGGACAGGTTCAGGTAGCCGATCGACCGGCCTCCGAGCAGGCGGTCCCTGGCCTGCTCCGTGCGCGACGCGGCGGCCGGGTCCGCGGCGAGGATCTCGCGGAACACCCGGTTCTGGACCCACCATTCGCGGTCGGCGCCGAAGATTACCGCCATCATTGTGTTGCTCCTTGCTGTCATCGTTCGGTGGACAGCGATTCTGCCGGTCGGGGTTGGGTGATGTCGTGGGGATTCCTGTGGTGTTCGTGCATGGCATGTTCCTGCACGCCACGTCGTGGGGTGGCTGGGCCGGGCTGTTCCGGGCGGCGGGGTACGAGCCGGTGGTGCCGGGCTGGCCCGGGGAGCCGGACACGGTCGCGCAGGCGCGGCGGGAGCCCGGGCGGGTGGCGGGGATCGGGCTCGACGACGTCGTGGCGCACTACGGGCGGATCCTCCGCGAGCAGAGGGCGCGGCCGGTCGTCGTCGGGCACTCGGCGGGAGCCCTGGTCGCGCAGCGGCTGCTCGGGGAGGGGCTCGCCGCGGCGGCTGTGGCGTTGCAGCCTCCCGCGGTCAGGGGGGTGAGCAGCTTCGCGCCGGAGACCGTACCCGTGGGGTGGCCTCTGCTGCGCAATCCGGCGAACCGGCGGCGGGCGCTCGCCCTGACCGCCCGGCAGTTCCGGTACAGCCACGGCAATGCGCTGCCGGCCGCCGAGTCGGAGCGCGTGTTTCGGGAGTGGACGATCCCGTCGCCGGGCCGGCCGGTGTTCGAGCTGGTGTTCGCGAACCTGGCGAAGCGGTCGCCGGCCGCGGTGGACACGGGCAACCCGGAGCGGGGGCCGCTGCTGATGGTCGCCGGCGGGCGGGACCACAGTGCGCCTGCGGCTGCCGTACGGGCGACGGTGCAGCGGTACCGCGCGGTCACCGACTACCTGGAGTTCGCGGACCGGGGACACTCGATGCCGGTCGACGAGGGCTGGCGCGAGGTCGCGGAGGCCGCGCTCGCCTGGCTGGAGAAGTCAGCTCGATAGGAGGTCGGCGACGCCGGTCAAGGACGGGTCGGCGGCGCCGGCGACCAGGACCACGTCGCCCGGCTTGAGTAGGTCCTCCAGCAGGCTCGCGGCGGCGGCGCGGTTCAGCGCGTGCGTGCCGCCGTAGCGGGCAGCGTCCGGACCGCCGACGGCGATGAGCTCGTCGACGCCCATACGGGTGGCGGCGCGGCCGATGCGGGCGTGGACGGCTGCGGCACTCGCGCCCAGGCCGGTGAGCTGGCCGAGGACGGCGACCGTGCGACGGCGGCCGGCGGCGACGCTGAGCAGGGTGCGCAGGGCGGCGAGGACCGCTTCGGGGGCGGCGTCGGCGGCGTCGTCGAGGACCGTGACGCCGTCGGGGCGTTCGCGCAGGGCGGTGCCGGCCTCGGGGGTGGCGGAGCCGAGCGCGTCGGCGACGAGCCAGACGTCGTGGGTGTGCTCGAGGGCGACGGCGGCCGCGGCGAGCGCCGCCGGGACGTAGTGGTCGCCGTGCAGTTGCAGTGCGACCTCGGCCGAGCCCGCCGGGGTCTGCAGGCGGAAGCGGGCGCGGGCCTGGCCGTCGAGGACGATGCGTTCGGCGCGTACGCGGGCGGAACGGTGCCGGCCGAACGTCACGACCCGCGCCTGGGTGCGCGCGGCGAGCGAGGCGGTGGCGGGGTCGTCGCAGTCGAGGACGGCGACCGCGTCGGCGGGCAGGCCCTCGGCGAGCTCGCCCAGGGCGGGCAGGCGGGTGCCGAGGATGTCGCGGTGGGCGCCGCCCGTACCGATCGCGACGCCGATCCGGGGCCGCACCACGGGCAGCATCATCGCGATCTCGCCGCGGCGCCGGGCGTCCAGCTCGGTGACCAGGAACCGCGTGCCCGCGTCGCCGCTGAGCAGCGTCTCGCAGACGTCGCCGGGGTTGGGCCCGCCGCGCGGCAGCACCGTCGGCCCGTGCCGGGCGAGGACGCGGCCGAGCAGCCGGGCGGCCTGCGGCCTGCCGCCGGGCACGGCCACCGCGATCCGGTTCACCTGCGGCTGGTCGCCGCTCACCGCGGAGGCAAGCCGCCGGTACGCCGCGGGCACATCGGTCACGACGATCGCCGGCACCCCGGTGGGGCGGTCGGTGAGCACCGCGCCCGCGTCCGTTCGGCACAGCGTCAGGACGTTCTGGTCGACGCACGCGGCGCACACGAGCCCCGGGACCTGGTTGGTGCGGGGCGTCTTGAGCTTGCGCGTGAGCTCGAGCTCGACGAGCTTATCCTTGTACTGGAGGAGGATCGTCGTCGCCGTGTCGAAGAGGAGCGCGCGGACGGGGAGATATTCTTTCGTGAGCAGCGCGAGCTGGCGCGTCTTCGGGTTGAACGACTGGACGACGAAGCGGCTGTCCTCGTG
>CAKUMG010000830.1 GCA_934667465.1 uncultured Actinoplanes sp.
GTGGACGAGACCTCGCGCGAGGTGTCCTTCTGCGCGCACGCGATCCTCGGCAAGGACCTGCTGGTCGTGCCGGACGCGACCCAGGACGTCCGCTTCGCGGGCAATCCGACGGTCGCCGGGGACGGGGGCATCCGCTTCTATGCGGGCGCCCCGCTCATCACCACGGACGGGTTCGCGCTCGGCACCCTCTGCGTGGTCGACAAGGAGCCGCGCCGGCTCGGGATCGAGCAGCTGCAGGCGCTGCGCGCGCTGGCCCGGCAGGTGACGTCCCAGCTCGAGCTGCGCCGCTACGCCACGGCCCTGGCCAACACGACCGCCCGGCTCCAGGAGCTGGAGCGGCGCAAGGACGACCTCGCGGCCCTGGTGGGCGGGAGCCTGCGGGCGCCCCTTCGCCTGATGCGGGCCTACCTCGGCGAGCTCGGTGACAAGGGCACTCACGACCCGGAGCTGGCCGACCTGGTCGGCCGGGCCACGGCCGCCCACGTGCGGGGCTTCACCGACCTGCTGGACCACCTGACGTCGATCACCGACACGGGCCACGGCAGCGAGGCCCTGCACATGCGCCAGATCGACCTGACCAAGCTGACCCGGCAGGCGGTCGAGGCGGTACGGCCGATCGCGGCCACCAAGCAGATCTGGATCCTCAACCAGGCCGACGGCCCGGCGCTGCCGATCGTCGCCGACCCCGTGCGCCTCGAGCAGGTGCTGATGCAGCTGCTGTTCGCGGCGGTGAAGTACACGCCGCCGGGCGGCCGGGTGCGGGTCGACACCGAGATCGAGTCGGGCCCGACCGTGCGCCTCGACGACATGGACATGCCCGACGGGGTCCGCCCCGACCTGTTCCCGCACCTCTACTACGGCGCCATCGCGAACCCGGCCGTGGTGCCGGGGCCGGACCGTGGCCTGGCCGTGGCGAAGCGGATCCTGGACGCCCACCACGCGACGGTCGCGCTCTCCGACCGCCCGGGCGACGGCACGAGCCTGCACGTCGTGTTCCCCTTCGCGGAGAACGAGCTCGAGCTGGCCGGCGTCTGAGCACCGGATACGAGCCGGCGTCCGAGCACCGGGTACGAGCCGGCGTCCGAGCACCGGGTACGAGCCGGCGTCCGAGCACCGGGTACGAGCCGGCGTCCGAGCACCGGGTTCGAGCCGGCCTCTGAGACCCGCGCGCCCGGCGGAAGAGCCGGAGAACCGGAGAGAAGTACGGCACGAAGCCCGCCCCGCCCGGCTGCAGTTCGGGTGGGACGGGCTTCGTGAGGTGGGCCCCCGGTCGCGGGGCCTCAGGGGGAGCGGTACGACCCGGAGCCGCCGTACGGGGGCGAGCCGGCCGGCGGGTAGTCGTACTCCTCCGGATGCCAGTGTTCGGACGACGCGCCGTACGTGTGCTGGATCGGCACCGGCGGCCGTGCGGTGGCCCGCCCGGCGGCGGGGTGCACCGCCGTGGCCGTCTGGTCCAGGCTCGGCGGCCACGTGTCCACCGGCGGCGCGACCGCCTGCTGCGGCACCAGGACCGGCCGTTCGACCACCGGCACCGCCTTGACGCCGTTCAGGCCCGACCGGTGCAGCTTGTGCCAGCGCAGCCGCCCGCCGGTCATCGCGGTGACCGCGGACTGGATCAGGACCAGGTACATCAGTTGCCGGTATGCGAACTGCTGCAGCGGCAGCCGCCACAGCGGCACCAGCGACTCCCGGTCGAACCGGAACGCCACCGCCGCCGTGAAGAGCTGCAGCGCCAGCATCGTGAACCAGGCCGTGACCGTGGCCTCGAGCTCCCAGAAGACCAGGCCGTAGAGCAGCATGATGTCCACGACCGGGGCCAGCATCGGCAGCGCGATCCCGAAGAGCGCCAGGAACGGCAGCCCCACCCGGCCGAAGCGGCCCGACGGCCCGGAGTCCGTCAGCGCGTCGCGGTGCTTCCACATCGCCTGCATGGTCCCGTAGCTCCACCGGTACCGCTGGCGGTAGAGCTGCTCGAGCGTGGCCGGCGCCTCGGTCCACGCCTTGGCGCGCTCCTCGTAGACGACCCGCCAGCCCTGCCGCAACATCGCCATGGTGGCGTCGGTGTCCTCGGCGAGCGTCTCGTCGCTGATCCCGCCGGCACCGGCCAGCGCCTCCCGCCGGAACGCGCCGATCGCGCCGGGCACGGTCGGCATGATGTTGAGCAACTCGTAGAGGCGGCGGTCGAGGTTGAACCCGATCACGTACTCGATGTGCTGCCAGCCGGCGACCATCTTCTCGCGGTTGCCCACCTTGACGTTGCCGGCGACGGCACCCACCGACGGGTCGGCGAACGGCTGCACCAGCATCCGGATCGAGTCGGGTTCGAAGATCGTGTCACCGTCGACCATGACGATCAGGTCGTGGCGGGCCAGGGCGACGCCGGTGTTCAGGGCGTTGGGCTTGCCGCCGTTGGGCACCCGGATCACCCGTACGTTGGGTAGCCCGAGCTGTTCCACGATGGCGGCCGTGCCGTCGGTCGAACCGTCGTCGACGACCACCACCTCGATCTCCGGATAGTCGCCTCCGGCCAGCGAGCGCACCGCCGCCTCGATGCCCTCCTTCTCGTTGTAGGCGGGCACGATCACCGAGACGGGCTCGGTCACCGGCGGGCCCCAGCGGAAGCCGGGCTTGCGGCGTTGCCGGGCGTGCCGGGTCGCCAGGAGCAGGAGCAGGGCCGTACGGCCGATCGTGAGCGACCCGACGACCAGGAAGAGCCCGGCGATGAGCCACACCATCCCGTCGGCGAGCCCCACGGTCCAGAGCAGCGCCGTGCCCCGCCAGCGGTCGGTCTCCTCCGCGTCCGGGTTGACCGCGAGCAGCGGCAGCGGGTCGGCGGCGGCCTGCTTCTCCTGCTGCTCGATGGCGAGGTTCATGCCCTCGGTGACAGTGGTGAAGCGGAACCCGCGGGCCTGCATCATCGGGATGAAGGCGCGCAGCGCGGCGATGGTCTGCGAGCGCTCGCCACCGGCGTCGTGGAAGAGCGTGACCGCGCCGGCGTCGCCCTTGGGGGTGGCGTTGCGGATGATCTGGTCGACGCCGGGGCGCTTCCAGTCCTCGCTGTCGGTGTCGTTGACGACCACCAGGTAGCCGTCGTGGCCGGCCTCCTTGACGATCTTCCAGTTCGTCTCGTCGATCGCCTGCGGCTTGGACGAGTAGGGGAAACGGGCGAGATTCGTCCGTACGCCCGCCGCGCGCGCGATCGCCACCTGGGTCTGCGACAGCTCGAGGCTCCGCCGCCAGGGTGCCAGCCGCTGGAGATTGGGATGGGTGAACGTGTGCAGGCCGAGCTCGCTGCCCTCGTCGGTGATCCGCCTGGTGAGCTCGGGGTTGCGGGCCACCTCGGAACCGACCACGAAGAACGTGCCGTGGGCGCCGAACTCGCGCAGCACGTCCAGCACCTTCGGCGTCCACTCGGGATCGGGGCCGTCGTCGAACGTCAGCGCGATGGTCTTGTCGGGCAGGCGGCTGGAGCTCTCCTGCCCGCCCGTGGTGTTGATGAT
>CAKUMG010000831.1 GCA_934667465.1 uncultured Actinoplanes sp.
CGCGAGGACACCCAGACCCGGATGCGCCGCCCGCGCCGCGAGGACGACGACGAGCGCTACGACACCCAGACCCGGATGCGCCGCAGCGAGTTCGTCGACGCGCCCACCGCCCAGTGGGAGCTCGAGGAGGACGACCGCCGGCCGCGCCGCCGCGTCGACGACGACCGCCCGGCCCCGCGCCAGCGCCGCGGCGCCGACGACGAGTTCGACGAGCCCACCGGGGCCCTCTCCCGGCGCGCCCTCGACGAGGGGTTGCGCCGCTTCGAGGAGGAGGACGACGCGCCGCGCCGCCGCCGCGACCTGGACGACGACCGGGCCGACACCGGCAGCCGGATGCGCCGCCGCGACCTGGTCGACGACGACGACCGGGCCGACACCGGGACCCGGATGCGGCGCCGGGATCTGGTGGACGAGGACGACCGGATGGACACCCAGACCCGGATGCGCCGCCCCGCCCGCTACGCCGACGAGGAGCCGCCGGCCCCGAGCAGGCGCCGCTACGCCGACGACGACGGGTACGCCGAGGACGAGCGCTACGACACCCAGACGCGGATGCGCAGGCCGGCCCGCTACGCTGACGACGAGCCGGTCCGCCCGTCCCGCTCCGCGCGCTACGCCGACGAGGAGGACGAGGCGCCCCGCTCCCGGCGCGACCGCGGGGCCGACGTCGACCGCGCGGACTCCGGCCGGCACAGCCGCAGCGAGTTCGTGGACCTCGCCGCCGGTGCGGACGACGAGGACGACGAGACGCCTACGCTCGTCGACATGGCGCAGCGCCGGGCCCGCCGGGCAGAACAGCAGGAACCCGCGCGGACCGGGTCGGGCCGGGGGGCCCGCCGAGGATCCGGACCCCGCGCGGCTGAGGAAGCGGATGACGCCGGTTACTGGGCGCAGCTGCGAGGGGAAGCTCAGTGATCCACCAGAACCACACGACCAGCGATGAGGTCCGGGCGTGAGCGGCAAGGTCCCGCCCGTCACCTCGGTCGGGACGCCGCGGATCACCGCGGGCTTCGACGAGTACGGCCGGCTCGACCTGGTCGCGCACCAGGAGGTGCACGGCGGCTTCGCGGCCCTGTCCAGCGGTGAGCTGGTCGGGCTCGCGGACCGGATCGAGCTGCGCGGGCGCGGCGGGGCCGGGTTCCCGTTCGCCCGCAAGGTGCGCGCGGTCATCGACTCCTGCCGCCGGCAGGACCTCCCGCCGATCATCGTCTGCAACGCCACCGAGGGCGAGCCGCCCTCGTGGAAGGACAAGGCCGTGCTGACCCGCGGCCCGCACCTCATCCTCGACGGCGTGGCCCTGGCCGCGGCCGCGCTCGACGCCGAGGAGATCGTCATCGGCATCGCCGACGACGGGATCGGGCAGGAGTCGCTCGCGGCGGCGCTCGCCGAGCGCAAGATGCCGGTGCCCACCCGGATCGTCACGGTGCCGCACCGGTTCATCTCCGGCGAGGGCGGCGCCCTGGTCCGCGGCATCAACGGCGAGGCGCACATCCCGCCCGGCCGCAAGGTCCGCTCCAGCGACAACGGCGTCGGCGGGCTGCCCACCCTGCTCTCCAACGCCGAGACCTACTCCCAGCTGGCGATCGCCGCCCGGCTCGGCCCGTGGGAGTACAACTCGGTCGGCATCCCCGAGGAGCCCGGCACGGTCATGCTGACCGTCGGCGGCTCCTCGACCGCGCCCGCCGTGGTGGAGGCGCCCTCGGGCACCCCGCTCATGGAGGTGCTGGAGATGTGCGGCGCCGACATCGGCCCGGGCCTGCTGGTCGGCGGATACCACGGCAAGTGGATCACGCCCGAGGCCGCGAAGACGGTCACCATCTCGCGCAAGGGCTTCGCCAAGGTCGGCGGCACGCTCGGCGCCGGCATGCTGATCCCGATCGGCTCGGCGACGTGTCCGCTGGGCGAGGTGGCGCAGGTCGTGCAGTACCTCGCGGGCGAGTCGGCGGGCCAGTGCGGCCCGTGCCGGCTCGGCCTGCCCGACCTGGCCCGCGCGGTGACCCTGGTCTCGCTCGGCGGCAACGCGGTCGAGAACGTGCGCCAGGCAGCCGGCGTGGTCAAGGGCCGCGGCGCGTGCAGCCACCCGGACGGCACCTCCCGCTTCGCGCTCTCGGCGCTGGAGGTCTTCGCCCGCGACGTCGAGCTGCACGCGAACGGCGAGGGCTGCGGCAAGCAGGTGCGTGGGATCCTGCCGCTGCCCTACCACCAGCAGCAGGGTGCCAGGAAGCTCGCGCTGGACTGGTCGCGGTGCGACGGCCACGGGCTGTGCTCCGCGGTCGCGCCCGAGATCATCCGGCTCGACGCCAACGGGTTCCCGGCGTTCCCGCAGACGCCGCTGCCCCCGTGGCTCGAGAACGGCGCCCGCAAGGCCGTCAACGTCTGCCCTGCGCTGGCCCAGCGGCTCACGGAGGCGGGCAAGAAGTGACGGCCGGCCCGGCGCCGGTGCCGCCGGCGGCGGCCCCGGTCCCGGGGGCCGTCGCCGGCCCGGGTGTCACCACGGCCGGCCGGGGCCCTGCCCCCGGGGTCCGGCATACGGGGTTATCCGGGCAACATCCGACGTCGGATCTTGCCCGGACCCGGGCGTTCAGTAACCTGGTCGGACGCCTGGACACGGGCAGTCGTCGCCGCCGAGCAGTCAGGAGTCGATCGTGGACACCGCGTACCGCGTGAGTCCACTGCGCCAGGGTGACCCCGAGCGACTGGGGCGTTACCAGTTGACCGGGCGTCTCGGCTCCGGCGGCATGGGCGTGGTCTATCTGGCCCGCGACCGCGACGGCATGTATGTCGCGATCAAGCAGGTGCACGCCACGCTCGTGAACGACCCCGAGTTCCGGGGCCGGTTCCGCAGCGAGGTCGAGCGGGCGCGCCAGGTGCCGTCCTTCTGCACGGCCGAGGTGCTCGACTACGACCTCGACCACGACCCGCCCTACCTCGTCGTCGAGTACGTCGACGGTCCCAGCCTGGCCGACGTCGTCGAGGAGAACGGCCCGCTGCGCGCGGCGGCCCTGCACTCGCTCGCCGCCGGCGTCGCCACCGCGCTCGCCGGCATCCACGGCGCCGGCGTCATCCACCGCGACCTCAAGCCCGACAACGTGCTGCTCGCCCCGGGCAGCCCCAAGGTCATCGACTTCGGCATCGCGCGCGCGTTCGAGGCGACCAGCCAGCACACCCGCACCGACCAGATGGTGGGCACGGTCGCCTACATGGCGCCGGAACGGTTCTCCTCCGAGCCGGGCACCCCGCTCACCGCCGCCGCCGACGTGTTCGCGTGGGGCTGCGTCGTCGCGTACGCGGGCACGGGCCGCACCCCCTTCCACGGCGACTCGCCCCCGGCGACCGCGGGGCGCATCCTCACCCAGCCGCCCCACCTCGGCGGGCTCGCCGAGCCGCTGCGCGCCATCGTGGAACTGTCGCTGGCCAAGGACCCGACCGAGCGCCCGACCGCCCGCCAGCTGCTCGACATGCTGCTGGGCGACGCGCCGGTGCCGCGCCCGGCCCCGGAG
>CAKUMG010000832.1 GCA_934667465.1 uncultured Actinoplanes sp.
CTCGCTGGTCCGCCCGGCCGGCGGCCTGCTCGCCGACCGGCTCGGCGGGGCCCGGGTCACGTTCTGGACGTTCGTGGCCATGGCGGCGGGGGCGAGCGTGGTGCTGCTGGCCTCGGCGCGGCAGTCGCTGCCCCTGTACCTGGTGGGCTTCGTGACCCTGTTCGTGCTCAGCGGGGTGGGCAACGGATCGACGTACAAGATGATCCCGCGCATCTTCGCCCTCAAGCACCCGGGCGACGGGCACGAGGCCCGGCGCCTCTCCGGCGCGGTCATCGGCATCGCGGGCGCGATCGGCGCGTTCGGCGGGGTGCTGGTCAACCTCGCCTTCCGCCAGTCGTTCCTGTCCAGCGGCAGCGCGGACGCGGCGTACCTGGTCTTCATCGCCTTCTACGCCGTCTGCGTCGCGGTCACCTGGCTCGTCTACCTCCGCCGCCCCACCACGATCTGAGTGCTCCCGCCCCGGCCCGGCGGCCCGGCGCCCGTCCGGGCCCCGTACGCCGCGCGCGTTGCCGCCGTCCGCGCGGGGAAACGCCCCCGGAAGGGTGACCGTCGTCGCTGTGTAGTGCGCCGGGGCCAGGGTAGCCGGGCCGTGACAGCACCTGCGACGACGGAGGACCCCTTGGCGACGAACACCCTTTCCCGCTCCCTGCACGACGTCGGCCTCGCGGCCTGGTTCGGCGGCACCCTGGCCAACGCCGTGGCGCTCAACCCGGCCTCGGCACAGGCGGACACCGCGAACGGCACCGGCCGCGTCGCGAACACCGGCTGGAACAAGTGGACCCCGGTCAACGCGGCCGCGATCGGGGCGCACCTGGCCGGCAGCGTCGGCGAGCTCGTCGGCAACGGCTCGCGGCTGGCCGTCCAGCGTGGCGCCGGCTCGACGGCGCTGGTCAAGACCGGGCTGACCGTGGCGGCGCTGGCCGTGACCGGGTACAGCCGGCTGCTCGGCCGCAAGGTGGCCGAGCAGGAGTCGGTGCCCGCGCTGGAGGCGACCGAGCCCGCCGCGAGCACGCCCGCCGAGGTGGCCAAGGCGCAGAAGCAGCTCGCCGCGCTGCAGTGGGTCGTGCCGGTGCTGACCGGCGCGCTGATCGTGGTGAGCGCGCTCGCCGGTGAGCAGCAGCGGGCCTCCGAGGTGAAGAAGGGCGTGTTCGCCCGCTTCACCCGCTGAGCCGGAACCGGGGAAGGCGCGCCGCGCCTTCCCCGGTCGCTGTCACAGCAGCGACGTGGCCCCGGCCGGTGCGCCCTCGGGCAGCAGCTCCTCGAACTCCGCCCACGAGGTGACGAGCGTGCCGGCGCCGGACTCCCGCAGCTCCCGCCCGCGTTGCGCCCGCTCGGGCTCCGGCACGAAGGTCAGGTTGCCGGCCGTGGCGATGCCGGCGGCGACCGCGGACCGGGCGCCGGGCACGGAGTCCTCGACGGCGATCGCCCGCCCGGCCGGCACGCCGAGCTGCTCCAGCGCGTACCGGTACACGGCCGGGTCGGGCTTACCGGCCGGGACCGGCAGCGAGTCCTCGGCGCTGTACCGGCGTGCGGGCGGGATCAGCTCGGCCAGGCCGGTGGCCCGGAAGCACTCGTCGAGCCGGGACAGGGCGCTGGAGCTCACCGCCGCCGGCCGGTACCGCCGGGCGAGGCGCTGCAGCGGCTCGCGTACCGCCGGGTCGGGCCGCAGCACCCGCCCCAGGTGGGCGCCGACCACCCGCTTCTCCTCGGCCACCCAGTGGTCCAGCAGCACCGGCTCCACCGTGCGGCCGTGGGCGGCGGCCAGATCCTGGGCGGTGGTGCGGAAGTTCTTGCCGGTGGTCGTCGCGAGCAGGTGCGCCGCGGTGTACCGGGCCGGCACGCCCAGCGAGGTCAGGAACCGGTTGGTCACGTCGGCGGACGCGTCGAACGCGGGCGCCTCGGACGGGAACAGGCTGCCGTCGGCGTCCAGCAGCAGGACCCGCAGCGTGTCGGCACAGGGGAGGGCGGTCATGAACGGATTCCCTTCGCGGGTGATGTCTCGATGAGGCCGGGCGGCCGCTGCACCGCCGGTGTCGTCGGCGGGCGCCTACCCCGTGTCCGGCCGGTTATGCCAGGTCAAACCGCGAGGGCGGAACAAGCAGGCCGGGTACGCGAGACTGGCGGGCATGACTGACTCGTATCCCGCGCTGCTCGTCCGGACGCAGAACTTCACGCTCGGCCGCCCGCACCGGTTCACGGTCGCCCCGGACGGGTCGCGGGTGCTGTTCCTGCGCTCCGCCGGCGGGCAGGACGCGGCCGGGAGCCTGTGGGTTCTCGACGTGGCCACGGGCCAGGAGCGGCTGCTGGTGGGCGCGGCGGCGCTGCCCGGCCGCGAGGGCGAGCTGCCGGAGCGCGAGCGGGCGCGCCGGGAACGGACGCGGGACACCTCGGCGGGGATCGGCTCGTACGCCACCGACAGCGCGCTGCGCACGGCCGTGTTCACGGTCGCGGGGCGGTTGTTCTGCGTCGACGTGGACAGCGGCGAGCTCACGGTCCCGGGTGCGCGGGAACCGGCCGCCGAGGCGCGCATCGATCCCACCGGGCGCGTGGTCGCGTACGTCTGCGACGACGAACTGCGGGTCGTGGGCCGCGACGGCAAGGACGACCGCCCGCTGGCCGAACCGGACGGCCCCGAGGTCACGTGGGGGCTGCCGGAGCACGAGGCGTCCGAGTCGATGGACCGGTTCACCGGCTACTGGTGGGCGCCCGGCGGCGAGAGCCTGGTCGCGGCGCGGGTCGACAACTCGCCCGTGCAGGTCTGGTACGTCGCGGATCCCGCCCGTCCGGAGCGGCCGCCGACCGTGCTGCGCTACCCCTCCGCGGGCACGCCGAACGCCGAGGTGAGCCTGCACGTGCTCGGGCTCGGCGGCAGCCGCACGCGCCTCGAGTGGGACGCGGCGGAGTACGAGTACGTGACCCGGGTGAGCTGGGACGCGACCGCGCTGCTCGTGACCGTGCAGAACCGGCGGCAGACGGTCATGCGGGTGCTCGCCGCCGACCCGGCCACCGGCCGGACCCGCCTGGTGCAGGAGAACACCGATCCCGCGTGGACCACGATCGTCGACGGCGTCCCGGCCCACACGGCCTCCGGCGCCCTGGTGTGGACGGTCGACGACGGCGACACGCGGCGGCTGACCGTGGGCGGTGTGCCGGTTACGCCGCCCGGGCTGCAGGTCGAGCAGGTGCTGTCGGTCGACGGGGACACCGTGCTGTTCGCCGCGCGCGACGAACCCACCGAGCGGCACCTGTGGACGTGGTCGGCCGGAGCTCTCGACCGGGTCACCGCCGGACCCGGGGTGTACGACGGGCGGCGCGCGGGTGGCGTCACCGTCGTCGACGCGCGGACGCTGTCCGGGGAGCAGGTCACCGTCGGCGGGAAGCCGCTGCGGAGCCTGGCCGCCGAGTCGCCGGTCCGGCCGGTGGTGCATCTCGCGGCCCTCGGCGAGCGGTCGCTGCGGACGGCGGTGCTGTTCCCGGCCGGGCACGAGCCGGGCTCGCGG
>CAKUMG010000833.1 GCA_934667465.1 uncultured Actinoplanes sp.
CGACAGCACCAAGAAGCCGACCGGCAAGACCGACAGCCTGTGGCCGTTCGGCCGCGGCAAGTCCCCCGGAGGCAGCAAGGCCCCGTCGTCGGACAGCAAGCCCGCCGGTGACAGCGCGAAGAAGCCGGGCGACAAGGCGCTCGGTGGCGGCGAGCGCGTGGCCAAGACGGCGGGTGCTGCAGTGCTGCTGGGCCTGGTGGGGCTGTTCCGGGCGGCGAAGAGGGCCAAGACCTCTGATGGCACGTCGGCCAACGGGAAGCCGGCTGGTAAGGGCACCCACAAAGGCACCCGGGTACGGCCGACACCGGGCGGGCCCCGTCCGGAGACGGTGATCGACGTCGACATCGACGACATCACCAGCGCGCCGGGCCGGACGCCCAGCTCACCGGGCGGGTCGAGTGGCTCGCCGGCCGGGTCGGCTCCGCGTCCGGCGCCGCGGCGTCATGCACCGCTGGACCCCGGTTCCGCCGCTGGCAGCGGGTGGCAGGACCGGAATGCATCGACACCGCTGCGCACCACCGCGTACCAGCACCCTGCTGGTGCTGTTCCCACCAACCCTCTGGGAGGACCTGAGATGACCACCACGACCAACAGCGGCGAGCAGGACGCGTTGCGGGTGGCGAACCGCTACGCCGCCCTGATCGAGAAGGCCACCACGCTGCGAACCCGGGCCCAGGCCTGCCTCGACGCCGCGGCGCAGTACCGCAGCGACGCCCGGGCCAACCAGGAGTCGGCGGACAACCACCGGATGTCCGCCCGCACGATCCGCGACCCGAACGTGGCCCACCAGCACGCCGTCGCGGCGCGAGACGCCGAGGCCGAGGCGGCGCGGGAGATCCTCGCGGCCCGCTACTACGAGCAGCAGTCCGAGCAGTACCAGGCCCAAGCCAGCGCCATCTCGGTCTGAGCCGAGCACCCCGGGGCGGGGGCCGCGTCGCACCTGGTGCGGCCCCCGCCACCCCCGCACTTCGCATCCCCATCGGCAGGACCAGGCAAAGGAGGACGTCGTGACGAAGCGGCGAGCAGGCATGCAGTGGAAGGCGTTCTGGGCTGTGGTCGCGCCGCTGCTCAGCGCGGTGTGGGTGGGGGTGTGGCTGATCACCGGCTCGTCGGTGTGGATCGCTGGGCTGGCCACCGTCCTGGTGGCGGCCGCGGCCGCGTTCGGTGCCCGGCTGCTGGTACGGATCAGCCCGATGTTCGCCCGGCTCGGCCCGGCGGCGAAGTCGCGGGTGGTGGGCTGGCTGGTCGCGGCCGTGACCGTCTACGCGGTCTGGTCGATGCTGGCGGTGACGGTGCCGGACCTGTGGCCGGTGTGGGTGCTGGCCCTGCCGGTGCTCGGCGCCGGCACGTGGGTGCTGGCCCGGACGCACGAGTACCTGCTGCGCTACGCTCCGCCGCCGGCGGCGCAGCCGGCACCGGCAGCGGCGCTGACCAGCGGACCGCAGGCCCAGCTGGCGTTGAGCGTCGCGGATCTGGCCGGCCCGCGCGACGGTGAGCCGCACCTGGCGTGGCTGCTGCGCCTGGCGGTGAGCCGGGCCGGGCTCGAGTGGCTGCGGATCTCCGAGCCGCAGATGGTCGGCCCGGCCGACCGGCCGTTCGGCGCCCGGGTCCAGGCGTGGGCGCCGATCGAGCTGCGCCGGGTCGTCAACGGCAAGGTCCGCGTCGAAGCCGCCCCGCAGCTCGACGACCACGACGTGCGGCGCATCGCGTTGGCGCTGCGCGACATCACCCGCCGCGACATCGCCCCGGACTGGGTGCAGATCAACGAGGACCCGAACCGGGTCGGTGTCTACACGATCCAGGCCAACACCGAGGACGTGATGAAGCGGATCCGCCCCTACACCGAGCGGTCCGACGAGCTCCTCGACCCGACCGGCCGGCCGCGGTGGCGGCAGCTCGCACAGCCCTGCCACCTGCTGTGGGGCATGGACGGAATGCCGATCGGGGTCGACGTGGCCCGCCACGCCTGGATCCTCGGGGCGACCACCGGCGGCAAGAGCGCCTACATCCACCGCGAGTGGGCCGATGTGACCCGCTGCGAGGACGCGCTGATCTGGGTGGCCGGCACCCGCAAGCTCTACGACCTGGTCGGGCCGTGGCTGGAGCCCTACCTCGGCGAAGACGTGCGGCCGCCGCTGGACTGGGTCCGCGCCGACGCCGAGGGCGTGCTGCACATGCTCATCGCCGCGATGGAGATCGCCCGGTGGCGCCAGGACCAGCCGTTCAGTGCCCGGCACGGCTTCAAGAAGATCCTCTTCTACATCGACGAGGCGTCGTTCGCGCTGAACACCAAGGCCAAGCTGTACTACGACGGGGCGCAGGTCACCGCGGGTGACATGTACGCCGAATGCACCCAGGCCGTCGCCTCCGCCGGGATCTACCTGATCGCCGCCACCCAGCGCGGCGTGCACCACGCCTTCGGCGACAAGGGCGGCGACGCCAGCGCCAACATCGGCCGCGAGATCGTGCTGATGACCGGCGACGACCAGGAAGCCGGCCGGGTCACCGGCAACTACAAGCTGCCCCCGCTGCGGCACCGCGGCGAGTGCTACGCCCGCCTCGGCGACAGCGAGCCGGTCCGAGCGAAGATCGAATACGTCCAGACCTCGGACCCGTCCAAGCCGGTACTGCACGACGGCCCCCGCGTCGACGAGATCTCCTACAACCGCCGCCACTTCCCGCGCGCACTCGACGCCGGATCGGCGCAGGCCGCCGGCAGCGAATACGCCACCCGCCACCAGCTGGTCACCGACGACTACCTGGCCGACCTGCGCGGCGCCCGCGCCCGCGACACCCCCCAGCCCGCCCCGCAGCCCGTCACGGCGCAGGCCGCCCCGCAGCCCGTCACGGTGCAGCCCGGCGACGACGACCAGGCGATGAGCAGCGCGGTGGCCTCCATCTTCAGCCGGCTCGGCGGCGTGCCCGCCGTGCTGGCCACCACGGCGGCCGGCGACCCGGTGCCGGCCGCCGACCCGGTGCAGCCGACGCCGCTGGCCGGGTACCGCACCCGCGCCGACCGCGTCGAGGCTGCCGTGCGCCAGATCTGGCGCACCAGCAACGCCCCGGCCAGTCCCCGCGACATCCTCGCCGCGCTGCACGACGGCGGCGACACCTCCGCCACCTCGCAGCTGGTGTCCAATGCGCTGACCCAGCTCTGCCAGCAGGGCAGGCTCGTGCGGCCGCAGAGCCCCGACGGGCGGCCCGCGACCGGGCAGTACCTGCCCTCCGAGGCCGCCACCAGCACCGTCACAGCCAGTAACGCATAACTCCTCATAACCCGGGGCTCCTCCCCCCCTCGCGAGGGGCCCCATGCAGGGGACGACCCCCTCCCCCACCGCTGTTATGAGCCCCCGCTGTTAGGTCACTATCTGTAAAGGAGCACCCGGTCATGTCTGCCCGAGTCGCTGAACTCGAAGCCCAGATCCGTCGTCTGATCCACCAACGCGACGCCCAGCCCGCCGACACCGTCTACGCCCTGACCCACCAGC
>CAKUMG010000834.1 GCA_934667465.1 uncultured Actinoplanes sp.
GCTTCGATCGCCGGGTACGGGCAGGCGACCACCACCGGCGGCGCCGGCGGGCCGACGGTGACGGTCACCACCGCAGCCGCGTTCGTCGACTACATCGCGCGCCCGGGCCCGTACACCGTGCAGGTCTCCGGGACGATCACGCTGAGCACCGGCGCGAACGACGGGATGTACCAGGTCGCGTCGGACAAGACGATCATCGGGCTGGGCGCGACGGCAGCTGTCGTCGGCGGCGGGCTCAACATCGGCCTGCCGGTCTCCAGCGCGACGACGCCGCCCGCCAACGCGGTGCACAACGTGATCGTGCGCAACCTCCGGTTCTCCGGCGCGCCCGACGACCTGATCAACGTGCAGATGTTCAGCCACCACGTCTGGATCGACCACAACGACTTCTCGGACGGCGACGACGGCGCGGTCGACATCAAGCGCGGTTCCGACCTGGTCACCGTGTCGTGGAACAGGTTCCACGACCACGACAAGACGCTGCTGCTCGGGCACGACGACGACAACGGCGCCCAGGACGCGGGCCGGCTGCGCACGACCTATCACCACAACTACTTCGACGGCTCGGACCAGCGGAACCCGCGGGTGCGCTTCGCGCCGATCGTGCACGTCGCCAACAACTATTACCGCGACAACAGCTACGGCGTGGCGTCCACGAACGACTCCGGGCTGTTCGTGGAGGGCAACTACTTCTTCAGCGTCAACAACCCCGGCCGGGTCGTCTTCAGCGGGCCGCCCGGGCGGATGGTGCAGCGCGACAACATCCTCGTGGACTGCAACCACGCGATCGAGGTACGCGGGAGCGTGACCGACCCGCGGATGTTCTACCCGTACACGGCCGACAGCGCCGCGTCGGTGCCCACCATCGTGCCGGCGGGCGCCGGCGTCGGGAAGGTGTGATCATGCGTACGCTCACGGCCGCGGGCCTGGCAACGGCCCTGCTCGCCCTGCCACAACCCGCGACGGCGACAGCGCCGGCTCCGACAGGGGAGGCGGCTCGCGCAGCGGCGACGGCCCCGCTGGCGGCGGCAGCTCCGACGGCTGCCGCAGCGGTCGCCGATGGGTTCGCGACGGGCACGACCGGGGGCGCGGCCGGGCCGACGGTCACCGTCAGCACCGCCGCGGACCTGGCCCGATATGCGGGCGCCAACACCCCGTACACCATCATGATCTCCGGCCGGATCGCCGCGGGCGGCATGATCACCGTGGTCGCGAACAAGAGCATCCTCGGCGTGGGCACGACCGCGGAGATCGCCGGCGGCGGCCTCCAGCTCGGCACGACCACCCGCCCCGGCAACAACGTGATCATCCGGAACATCCGGTTCAGCGGCGCCTCGGACGACTCGATCAGCGTCACCAACGGCGCCCACCACGTGTGGATCGACCACAACGACTTCCTGCCCGGCTATGACGGCTCGCTCGACATCAAGCGCAAGTCGACGTCGGTCACCGTGTCGTGGAACCGTTTCCGCGGCACCGACAAGACGATGCTGCTCGGCCACTCCGACAACTACCCGGCCGACGTCGGCTATCTGCGTGTCACTTATCACCACAACTGGTTCGAGGGGTCGAACCAGCGGCACCCGCGGGTGCGGTTCGGCGAGCCGGTGCACGTCTACAACAACTACTACCAGGACATCGGCCTGTACGGGATCGCGAGCACGGAGAACGCCGGAGTGGTGGCCGAGGGCAACTACTTCCAGAACGTGCCGTACCCGTGCCACTCGGTCACCGGCTACGCCGAGAGCAACCCGGGTCGGCTCGTCCAGCGGGCCAACGCGTTCGTCAACTCCGGCACGTGCGAGGCGGGCGGGACGGTGGCCGAGCCGTCGGCGTTCTACTCCTACCGGCTCGACGCCGCGTCCGCGGTGCCCGGGCTCGTCACCGCAGGCGCCGGCGCGGGGAGGATCTGATGCTGCGTACGACCTTGGTCGCCGCCCTGACCGCCGCGGGCCTCTCCGTCGCCGGCCCCGTTTCCGCCGGCCCCACTTCCGCCGGTCCCGCTTTTGCCGCCGCCGGGGCTCCCTCCTTCGCTGCGGGGCCCGATGGCTTCGCCTCCGTGGCGGCGCTGGGGCTCTCCGGAACCACCGGCGGGGTCGGCGGCGCGACCGTGACCGTCGACACCACCGACGAGCTGCTCGACGCGATCGACACGGTCGGCCCGCTGACCATTCAGGTCAGCGGGACGATCGCGATCACGAGCAAGCAGGGCGTACGGCCGAACAAGACCATCGTCGGGCTCCCCGGCGCCACCATCAGCGGCGGCGGATTCGACTTCTACCGCTCGTTCAACGTCATCGTCCGCAATCTGACGTTCGCCGATGCGGAGGACGATGCGATCAACGTCGGTCAGCAGTCGCACCACATCTGGATCGACCACAACACGTTCGTCCGGCCGGTCGACGGCTCCATCGACGTCGTCCGCGGCGCCGACTACGTCACCGTCTCGTGGAACCACTTCGCGGGCACCGACAAGAGCATGCTCATCGGCCACTCCGACGGCGCCGCCTCCACCGACATCGGCCACCTCAAGGTGAGCATCCACCACAACTTCTTCGACGGCTCCCGCCAGCGCCACCCGCGCGTCCGCTTCGGCGAGCCGGTCCACGTCTACAACAACTACTTCAGGACCAACCAGCTGTACGGTGTCGCGTCCACGATGAATGCGGGAGTGCTCGTGGAGGGCAACAACTTCTCCGGCGTGCCCTACCCGTGCTACTCCACGAGCGGCTACGCCGACAGCGACCCCGGCCGCCTGGTGCAGCGCGCCAACGTCTTCACCGGCTCCGGCCCCTGCGAAGCGGGCGGCACCGTGGCCGAACCGCGCACCTGGTACGCCTACACCCTCGACCCCGCCTCCACCGTCCCCGCCCTCGTCCAGGCCGGCGCCGGAGCGGACCGCCTCTGACCGCAACGCACGCCGAGGCGGCCGGGCTCACGCCCGGTCGCCTCCGATCGTGCTGCGCTTCGCTTCATCGCGACCACGGTGGCGGGGCCACACACCCCGGCCGCCTCGGTTTACGCTCGGGTGCGAGATGCCCAGAGGATGGTTCCATGCTGGAGGATCTGATCGGCGCCTGGCACGACGCGGTCAACGATCGCGATCTTGCCGCCGCACAGGCGACGGTGACCGACCCGGTCGAGGTGTCCGGGCTGCGCGGCACGCAGTCCATCACGGCTGAGGCCTTCGCGGGCTGGATCATCTCGTCCGGGATCCGGCTGCGCCCGGTGGCCGTGCACCCGATCGACGACGCGACAGTGGTCGTCGAGCAGGAGGCCACCTGGCCCGGCAACGCCGACGCGGCAGCCGCGGCGACGCCACCGACCCCCGTCGCCACGGTGTTCGAGGCGCGCGGGCGGGCCTTCAGCGCGATCCGCCGGTTCGACTCGCTGGACGACGCCCTGCACGCCGCGGCCGCGCACTGACAAGCCGGCGGCTGCGCGGACAAAGCGGCGGCTGCGCGGACAAAGCGGCGGCTGCGCGGA
>CAKUMG010000835.1 GCA_934667465.1 uncultured Actinoplanes sp.
GATTTTCCCTGACCGCCGGGTCCGGTGGGTCAGTCCCGCTCGGCGAGCGTCAGCTCGACGCCGCCGACCAGGTCGGCGCAGACGTTGTAGATGAACGCGCCGAGCGTGGCCAGCGCGGTGAAGAGCACCACGTTGACCAGGCCGATCAGCGCCGAGGTGCCGATCACGCCCTTGGCGGTGATCTTGAAGACGGCGCCGCCGCCACTGTCGCCGCCGGATGCGGTGACCAGCTCGGCCAGCGTCTCGTTGACGCTCTGGAACACGCCCATCGCGTCGAGCGCCAGGTAGAGCACCGAGGTCGCGACGATCACCACGATGAAGAGGACCAGCGACACCGCGAACGAGAACTTCATCACGGACCAGGGGTCGATCCGCTTGACGTTCAGCCGGGCCCGGCGCGGGCCGCGGGCGGCGGCCGACGAGACCGTCGACCGGGCCGAGCGGACGGCCTCAGAGACCCGTGCGGCACCCACGGCGGCCGCGCCGCCCTGGGCCCCGCCCGAGGGCCGCTTGCCGCCGTCAGCGGGGCGCTGAGGGGCCGTGGCGGGCTTGGCCGGCGGCGGGGTGACCCCGGCACGACCAGCCTGGTTGCCCGTCGTGGTGCCCCCGCTGCCCTTCGTGACGACCGGCACGGACGCCGAGCCCACCGAGGCGGCACCCTTGGCGGGCGCGCCCGGTCGCTTGCCGTCGGCCTTGCTGTCGCTGTCGGCCTGCGGTTCACCCGGCGGCGGGGCCATGCCCGGGGCGCGGGTGAACTTCGGCGGGGACGGCGCGTCGGCGGGAACCGCCGCGCGACCTGCGGCCTCGCGTCCGTTCGGCGCGGCGCCGTCTTTCTTCGGCTCCGCACCGGACGGTGTCGCCGAGGACCCCGGCCCCCCCGACTTCGCCTGTGTCTCCGGCATCAACTAGTCCTGTTCGTCAGGCTCGTCGGCATTGCGAGCAAGCGCCACGATGGTTACACCTTCTGGGAGGTCCATCAGCTTGACCCCCATTGTGTTCCGATCCCGCGTGCGCCGTACAGGCTTCACGGGAGTCCGGATGACACCACCATTGCTGGTGATGGCAAACAGTTCATCCTCGGGGTCGATGACGAGCGCTCCGACCAGACCACCGCGTCGTTCGGTGATCTTGGCGGTCAGCACGCCCTTTCCGCCCCGCCCCTGCACGGGATACTCCTCGATCGGCGTCCGCTTGGCATACCCGCCGTTGGTCGCGACCAAAACGTCGAGACCCTCGCGCACGACCTCCATGGCCAGGAGCTCGTCGTTGTCGCCGAAGCGCATACCGATCACGCCGGAGGTCGCCCGCCCCATCGGCCGCAGCGCCTCGTCGGTCGCGTTGAACCGGATGGCCTGAGCCTTCTTCGAGACCAGGAGCAGGTCGTTCTCCGGCGAGGCCAGCTGGGCCGCCACCAATTCGTCATCCTCACGCAGGTTGATGGCGATGATGCCACCGCTGCGGTTGGAGTCAAATTCCTCGAGGCGGGTCTTCTTCACCAGACCATTCTTGGTGGCGAGCACAAGGTACGGCTCGACCTGGTAGTCCGGGATCTGGATGACCTGCGCGATGTGCTCGTCGGGCTGGAAGGCGAGCAGGTTGGCGACGTGCTGACCCTTGGCCGACCGCATGGCCTCCGGCAGCTCGTAGGCCTTCGCGCGGTAGACCCGGCCCTTGTTCGTGAAGAACAGGATCCACGAGTGCGTCGAGATCACGAAGAAGTGGCTGACGATGTCGTCCTGGCGCAGGGTCGCGCCGCTCACGCCCTTGCCGCCGCGCTTCTGGGAACGGTAGAGATCGATCTTGGTGCGCTTCGCGTAACCGGTTCGTGTGATGGTTACCACAACGTCCTCGCGGGCGATGAGGTCCTCCATCGAGACCTCGCCGTCGAACGGGACGATCTGGGTCTTCCGGTCGTCGCCGAACCGGCTGACGATCTCGGCCAGCTCCTCGGAGACGATCGCCCGCTGCCGCTCGGGCTTCGCGAGGATGTCCTTGAGGTCGGCGATCTCGATCTCGATCCGGCCGAGCTCGTCGATGATCTTCTGCCGCTCGAGGGCCGCGAGCCGGCGCAGCTGCATGTCGAGGATCGCGGTGGCCTGCACCTCGTCGACGTCGAGCAGCTGCATGAGGCCCTGCCGGGAGTCCTCGACCGTCGGCGAGCGCCGGATGAGGGCGATGACCTCGTCGAGCATGTCGAGCGCCTTGACCAGACCGCGCAGGATGTGCGCGCGCTCCTCGGCCTTGCGCAGGCGGTAGGCCGTACGCCTACGGATGACCTCGATCTGGTGGTCGACGTAGTAGCGGATGAACTGCGCGAGGTTCAGCGTGCGCGGGACGCCGTCGACCAGCGCCAGCATGTTCGCGCCGAACGTCTCCTGCAGCTGGGTGTGCTTGTAGAGGTTGTTGAGCACGACCTTGGCGATCGCGTCGCGCTTGAGGACGATGATCAACCGCATGCCCGTACGGCCGGAGGACTCGTCCTTGATGTCGGCGATCCCGGTGAGCTTGCCCTCCTTCACCAGCTCCGCGACGCGCTCGGCCAGGTTGTCCGGGTTGACCTGGTAGGGCAGCTCGGTGACGACGAGCTGCGGCCGGCCGCGCGCGTCCTCCTCCATCTCGACCACGGCCCGCATGCGGATCGCGCCGCGACCCGTGCGGTAGGCGTCCTGGATCGCCTGCTGACCGACGATCAGGCCGCGGGTCGGGACGTCGGGGCCCTTGACGAGCTCCAGCAGCGCCTCGAGCGTCGTGGCCTCGTCCGCCTCGGGGTGGTCGAGGCACCACTGCACGGCCGTGGCGATCTCGCGCAGGTTGTGCGGCGGGATCTTGGTGGCCATGCCGACCGCGATGCCCTCGGAGCCGTTGACGAGCAGGTTCGGGAACCGCGCCGGCAGGATCGTGGGCTCCTTGGCCCGGCCGTCGTAGTTGTCCTGCATGTCGACGGTGTCCTCGTCGATGTCCCGCAGCATCTCCATGGCGAGCGGCGAGAGCTTCGACTCGGTGTAACGCATGGCCGCCGGCGGGTCGTTGCCGGCCGAGCCGAAGTTGCCGTTGCCGTCGATCAGCGGGTAGCGCAGCGACCACGGCTGCCCCATCCGCACCAGGGCGTCGTAGATCGAGGAGTCGCCGTGCGGGTGGTAGTTGCCCATCACGTCGCCGACGACACGGGCACACTTGACGTAACCGCGGTCCGGGCGGAAGCCCGAGTCGTACATCGCGTAGAGGATCTTGCGGTGCACCGGCTTGAGGCCGTCGCGGACGTCGGGTAGCGCGCGGCCGACGATGACGCTCATGGCGTAGTCGAGATACGAGCGCTGCATCTCGACCTCGAGCCCGACCGGCTCGACACGCTGGCCGACGCCGCCGCCGGCGGCGTCCTGCGGCTCCTCGGCGGGGTTCTCGGGAGTATCCGTCACAGTTAACCCTTACTCATGGCCAAACCCGACATTTGGGGTTGAAGCACGCATCTAGCTGTGGATAAC
>CAKUMG010000836.1 GCA_934667465.1 uncultured Actinoplanes sp.
CGTGTGCAGTACTCGCTGAAATGTCCGAAAACCCGCCCGGTAACCCGGTGGCCGAACCCCCGGGGAGGTCATGTAAGGTTATGTCCGTCGCCAGGGAGACCCGCGCGATGCACGATCCCCTGTAGCTCAATTGGCAGAGCAGCCGGCTGTTAACCGGCAGGTTATTGGTTCGAGTCCAATCGGGGGAGCTTTTCTCCAGGTCAGGGCCCACTTCGGTGGGCCCTTTCGCGTACCACCACGTTTTACGGTTATTGGTTCGCGGTCCTTCCGCTCGACAGGGTCTGCCGACTTGGCATCCCGGGGTGGCAGTCCCGCAGGGTGGGCCGCCGTGTTCGCGGCGGCATCGACTTGCTCGGGCATCATCCGGGGCGACGAAGCTGAGTCAATCAGAGCATGCCGTGCGGGGGTGCGATCGTACTTGCTGAGCGTCAGGAGTCGCCTGCAGTGATGGACATCGCCGACGGCTGCGCGGGCGTCGGCACATCCCGTAAACATCGCGATCGGCGGTGTACCGGCTGGTCACCTCAGGTGGGCCGGCCTAATCGCCTCCCTGGCCCTCAAAAGACCAGCTACATCACCGGCGCTAGCTGCGACGTCAACAGCGGCTCCCTGATCCACTGGGCGACGGTCAGACGGCGCTTCAACCACCGTCGACGGGGCGTTGCCCGGACAATCAGCCGGTGGGCATGTCCACGGTGAGGCCGGCTGCTGATGCCGCCTCGCCGAGCCGTTTGTCGTAGGTCACGAACGAGGTCAGCCGCTGCTGGTCGCGTAGGCGTAGTCCCGTGGCCAGGTGAATGGCGTCGAGGGTGCGTACGGCGGGCGGGGTGACGGTCTGGGCGAGGATGCGGATTCTGGAGTCAATCTCGACGCGGACGATGAGATCAAGCAACGCGTGGAACCGGTTGATGACCGCGGGCATGTCGGCGGGTCCGGTCGCCCGGACCAGGGCCCGGTAGGTCTCGATCTCCACCAGGCTGGAGCTGACCCATTCGACCGCCGAGCGTTCGTCGAGGAAGTCACGCAGGGCGGCGGAGCCGGCCTCGGTGTGGACGAGTTTGACCGCGGCCGCCGAGTCCAGGTAGATCACCGGCTTCAGCCTTCGCGCTCGCGTGCGATGTCGTCGGCCAGGTTGGTCCCGTCCGGCGCAGCCATGGGCTGGCGAAGGAAAGCGCGCTTCATCTCGGCGAGGCGCTCCCGCCGTAGCGCTGCCTCCAGCAGAGCCTGCCGGATGGCTTCCGAGCGATTGGTGCCGTCGCGGGTCAAGACGTTTAGCGCGTGCTCGGTGTCCGTATCGGTGCGGATCGTGACAGTGTCAGCCATGCGTCAAGTGTAAGACGCAGCGTAAGACGCGGCAATGCGCTGACCGTGGTTGCTTGCCGCCTTCGGTTGGCGCTGTCTCGCTTCGCAGCCCTGGCTGCCTCAGTGTGCAGTTCAACGATGCCTCGGCGGATCCGAGCCGAGTCCTTGCCGTAGTCGCGGAGGAGTTCCTGCAAAGCTGTCCTACTCGGGACCGAAACCGCGGACGGGCTACCCGCGAAGATCACTCGCGCCTTCTTCGGTGATCTGAGCGCCGGCCGGCCGGTCCGCGAAGCTCCCGGTGCTGCTGCTCGACGCCACGGCGCCGGCGGACCGGCGGCGGTGCCGGTGCTCGCCGCGGGACGCCGGTGCCGCCGTCGTCATCCGGCTGGGGACCATGACGACACCAGCGGCCCGGTGGTCGACCTCGTCGACCTGCCCGCCGGCGGCCTGCGGGCGGGAGTCGATCTGCTCGCCGGCGGCCTGCGGGCGGGAGGAGCCGGTCGCCGACGACCCCCTCCTGTGGACCGTGCTCATGCCGTTCACCCTCGGGAGCACGGTGATCCGGGACGGGCGGGGTGTCAGCCGACCCGGGTGCCGAAGGCCGCCAGGGACGTGGGCTGCCAGTCGCGCCAGGTTTGGAGGCGCTCCTGGTAGATGGCTTCGATCTCGGGGAAGCTGCGGCCGAGGATGAGCCGGCGCGGTGGCTGCGCCGCGTCGACGAGGGTGAAGAGGGCCGGGACGGTGGCGTCCGGGTCGCCGATCGTGAAGTCGGCCGCCGTGTCGATGCGGGTCTGTGCGTAGTCCGGGTGTTCGGTGCTGTGGCGCGAGCCGCGGGACAGCCAGTCGGTGGCGTACGGGCCCGGCTCGACGCAGGTGACGTGGATGCCGAAGCCGGCGACCTCCTGGCCGAGCGACTCGGACAGTCCTTCGAGCGCCCACTTGGAGGCGTGGTACGCGCCGATGCCCGCGAACGCGCGGACGCCGCCCTCGCTGGTGACCTGCAGCAGGTGCCCGCTGCCCTGGCGGCGCAGCACGGGCAGGACGGCCTGGGTGACCCAGACCGCGCCGAAGAAGTTGGTCTCCAGCTGCTGGCGCAGCTCGCGCTCGGTGAGCTCCTCGACCATGCCGAAGTGGCCGTAGCCGGCGTTGTTGACGACGACGTCGAGGCGCCCGAAGCGCTGGACGGCGTGCTCGACGGCGGCGAACACGCCCTCGCGGTCGGTGACGTCGAGGGGCAGGGTCAGGACCGCCTCGCCGTAGCGCTCGGTGAGATCCTTCAGATTCTCGGGGGTACGGGCGGTGGCGACCACGCGGTCGCCGCGTTCCAGGGCGGCCTCCGCCCAGAGGCGGCCGAAGCCGCTGGAGGAACCGGTGACGAACCAGACTTTGCTCATGTCCCGAGTCTTGCCCGGGGACCCGCATGCCACCAGCGAATGTTGATCATAATAGATATTCCGGTACGGCATAGCACCGCGGCCCGGTGTGCCGAGGGGCGCTCCCGCTCGTTCCGGCCGGGCCCGCCGGCTCAGCGCGCTGCGGTCAGCCGTGCCTCCGCGATCAGAGCCGAGCGGACGGCGGCGGCCGGGCCGGTGAGGGCGCCGATCCGGGCGAGCCCCATCGAGCGGCCCGTCCACGCGGGATCGTCCACCGCGACGCAGACCACGCCGTCGGGCACGGCGGCTGCGGCGAGGCCGGGGACGGTCGTGATCCCGAGCCCGGCGGCCACGAAGCCGAAGCGTGCGGACCAGTCGCCGAGCTCGGCGACCACCCGCGGCTGCTGCAGGGTGGGCCAGGCGCCGAACTGGGGCTCGCCGCGCGCCCCCCGGCCGGCGATCCAGTCCTCGCCGGCCAGTTCGGCGACCGGCACCGGCACTCGCGCGGCGGTCGCCAGCCGGTGCCGGTGGCCGACCGCGAGCAGCAGGGCACCGGAGGGCCGCGGTTCGCCCTCGATCCCGGTCAGGTCCCAGCCGGGCAGGCCCTCCCCGGAGGCCAGGAGGGCGAGGTCCAGCCGACCGGCGCGCAGCCGCCGGATCTGCACGGGGGTCGACGACTCGTGAAAGCCGACCTCGACCGACGGGTGGTCGGCGCGGACCCGGGCGATCGTGCGGGGCACCAGGTGCAGGGCCGAGGCCGGGAACCCGCCGAGCGCCACCCGCCCGCCGAGCGGCGCGGGCAGGTC
>CAKUMG010000837.1 GCA_934667465.1 uncultured Actinoplanes sp.
GTTCAGCACCCGGCACGTCACCGCGACGGGGATCCCGTCGGCCGCGATCGAGGCCGGGCTCGCGGGCGCAGATGTCATCGTTTGCGGGTCTGCTTCTGGTGCAGGTCTTCGGTACGGCTGAGGATCAGCGCTGCCGCCAGCAGGACACCGAACGCAAGCAGCAGATACACGCTGATGGACCGCTCGGACATCAGGAAGCCGGGCGACCTGACGTTCAAATTCCCGGACACGATCGCGCCGACGACACCGATCGCCAGGACGAACGTCGGGCCGGCCGCGTCATTCGCCGGGGTGATCACACGGACCACCTTCTGGCCGCGGCGTGTCAACGCCGCGGCCAGAATCACGACCAGCGCCAAAGTGAGGAACTGGCCGAGCCGCGGCACCTGCGCGAGCTCGCACACCCCGGCCTGACGGAGCCGGGCGGTGCCGGTGTCGGCCGCTCCTTCGGCCATGAAGTACATGGCCAGCGCGGGGACGACCACGACGGTCATGGCCCGCGAGACACGCACGGTCCGTTCCTCGAGGTCAGCGGAGAGCATGAGCTCGGTGATGCCGTGGAACAGCAGCAACACCGCGACACCGAACACCAACCCGTCGATCAACTCGATGGCGGCCAGCCGTCCGAAGGCGACATCGTTGCCCTGCCCGGCCTGCACGGAATACAGCAAGGTGGCGATCACGAGGTTGATGAACGTGACCAGCAGCGCCAGCGGCGCCGATCCGCTTACGCGTCGTGCACCCTGCGGGGCGAGCAGGAACACCAAGGCGGTGAAGGCGAAACCGGCCAGGACACCGGTCATCTGCCCGTAGTTCTCCGCGACCACGGCCAGATCCTCAGCCGCCGGGCAGCTCAGCTCACTTCCCGGCGCCGGGACGGCGGTCACGGCACTGACGGCTGCTGACAACTGCGCCACGCGTTCACTGTCGCAGCGATGCACGCTCGTGTCAGCCCTTGTCAGGCAGGCGAGTGTTCGCCGGATCTCACCAGCGCCGGTTCGAGCATGCAGAGCCGCCCGCGCGTGGCCCGAACAGGTGGGGTTCTGCCCGCTGCCGGGCCGCGAGATGCCCTGACGGCCGGGGGATCAGGCGCCTCGGGCGCCACGCCGTATCGATGTGCTGACACTCATCGATCATTGCTGACCCGAACGGGAGGAACACCCTGGCGGAAGCGCGCCGTCCGGGCGGGGAAGTGCCGCGGCTGGAGGCGGCGGAGGCGGCGTCAAGGGGCGGTGATCTCGACGTCGCCGCGGGCGGTGCTCGGATCGACGGGGTGGCCCTTCTGGGTCCAGCGGAGCCGGCCGGCCGCGGCGAGCCGGCGCGCCGCCCGCCGGACGTCCTCCCGGTCACCGCTCACCGAGGCGAGCGGGAAGCGGCGGGTGCGGCCGGCCGCGGCCAGGATGCGGGCCTCCAGCTCGTGGTCGGCCGGGCGCAGGCCACGCCGGCGGCAGGCGGTGCTGCACCAGCGGACCTGTTCCCAGTCGTCGGCCCAGGCCTTGCGCCAGGTGATGGTGCGGCCGCACGAGTCGCAGGTCTTGGTCGAGCCCATGATCCGAGCATAGGCGCGCCACGACCGGGAAGCCCCGAAGCGGAAGCGAATGGGTGATCGGGCGCCCCCCGGCGCTGGTCGTCGGGCCGTGCCGACAATCAGTCAAGGGCCCGTCCCCGGAAGTACGAACCCCGTCGAATGATATTGAATGCGACGCGGAAGAAATGTCATCGGAAAATCAGATCAATCCGTTTCCTGCTCGATACTTGGGGCCGATTCCAGTGTCGATGCATGGAGACGACGCCCGTGAAAAAATATCTCTGGACAGCCGGTGTGGCGACCGCGATGTCGATAATGACTCTGTCCGCTTGCGACACCGGGGAGGACGCGGGCACCGCCGCCGGCGCGGCGGTGGCGAAGCCCGAGGACTGCACCAAGCTGGCCGCCATCGCGCCGCCGGACACGGCCGGGGTGACGACCCTGGTGGTGGACAACACGGCCTCCGGCCTGCGGGGGGCGCTGCCGCCGGCGATCCACGAGGCCCTGGCGCAGGCCCAGGAACGGGGCGACCGGCTGGCGATCGTCCCGGTCGAGGGTGCCGGCCGCCCCGGGCGGATCAGCGGCACCGTGGCCCTCGACCCGTACCCGGGCAAGGAAGCGGAATTCGCCAAGAATGCCCGCGCCATCGCCCTCGATTGTGTCGGCGGCTGGATTCGCGAGGACGCGGCCCTGCCGACCGCCGCGGGCAGCGACATCCTCGCCGCGTTGACCACCGCCAGCAGGGAGCAGCCGAACGCCATTCTCGTGGTGTCCGACGGCCTGGCCGCGGCGGGTGAACTCGACCTGAACCGCGACGGCTTCGACGCGGATCCGGCAGTTCTCGCGTCCGATCTCGCCGCCTCGAAGGCGCTGGCGCCGACTCTCAGCGGCAAGAAGGTCGTCTGGGCGGGTCTCGGCGGCTCCGCCCGGGCCCTGCCGGTCTCGCTCACCGGTTCGCTGCAGGGCCTGTGGACGGCCGTGCTGGACAAGGCCGGGGCGAAGGCGACATTCGACAGCCGCGCCGGGGGCACGACCGCGGCGGTCGCGGGCAAGCAGCCGGACCCGCTCGAGATCCCGGACGCGACCCGCCGGACGACCCCGTGCGGTGAGCAGATCGTGGTCCCGGCGGCATTGCTGTTCGCCCCGGGCAGTGCCGCCCTGCAGGACGGGACCGACTCCGTACTCCAGCAAGCGGCGGATGTCCTGAGCGCGCACCCCGACTGGGCCGCCGTGATCGAGGGCTACACCGCGAACTACCAGACCGCCGCGGAGCGGATGACGTTGTCCCGCAACCGCGCGCAGGCCGTCGTCGATGCGCTGGGCAAGCTCGGCGTCGACACCGGCCGGCTGGCGCCGAAGGGCTACGGAGCCACCGATCCCGCCGTACCGGAGTTCAAGGCGGGCAAGCACGACCAGGCCGCGGCGAGCAAGAACCGGCGCGTGGTCATCAACGTCGGTCCCCGGGGGTGTGTCCGCTGATGTCCCGATTCATCGATGCCCTGCGGGTGCTCTTCGGCAACGTGGAACAGCAGCGGCGGATCCCGTTCGGCCGCGAGCGGTCCAAGCCGGGCTACGGCGCGCTCAGTGGCGACGGCATCACCAACGCCGAGAAGTCCGTCCTGGTCCAGGTCAGTCAGACCCTGGCGGGGTACGACCACCGTCGTGCCAAGCGGCTGCGGCGCTCGCAGAGCCGGCTCGTCACCGCCGCGGAGAAGAACCTGGTCTCGTGGGAGGGGCTGCTCGGGTCGCAGGAGGACCCGCGCTGGACCGGGCACTGGGACCGCGAGGAGCCATCGGCGGGCGTCCCGCAGGAACCGGCGGTCCCCGGGCAGCGGAAGCGGGGACCGGCGTTCCTGCAGGCGACGCCGACCGGGTTCCGGGAGGACTACGACCCGCACCGGCCGTTGATCAGCCACCGCGCGCTGAGCATCGCCGAAGCGGTGTTCCTCGTC
>CAKUMG010000838.1 GCA_934667465.1 uncultured Actinoplanes sp.
GTGGAGAACTCAGCCGTGGCGCTTGCATCAGAGGCGGCGGAGCAACCGGGACATTCATAACCTCCAGCGGTGAGAATGCCAGTGTTCGAGGCAACGGTTACCACATACAACCCCTTCAATGGACTTTCGCTGAACGATGGTTCAAGTCGCGAACTGGGGTTACCTATCCGGCCGAACCCGTGATGTCATGAAAAGCGCAGTGGGAACAGGCGGCTATGGTGTGAGCGTGCAGGCGATCGCCCCGTGATCCACTTACCGCTGGTCCGGCAGGGACCTCTGCGTGCGCTCGGCATCAGGCTGGGTGCCGCGATCACGCTCGTGCTCCTCACCGTCGCGATCATCTACGCCGATCGTGACGGCTACCGGGACGTCAACGAGGACGGCCTGACGCTGCTCGACTGCTTCTACTACGCGGTCGTCACGCTCTCGACCACCGGCTACGGCGACATCACCCCGGTCACGCCCGACGCCCGCTTGATCAACATTGTGTTCATCACCCCCGCGCGGGTGCTCTTCCTGATCATCCTGGTCGGCACGACCCTCGAGGTGCTGACCGACCAGTACCGGAACAGCCTCCGGGTGAGCCGGTGGAGGCGAAAATTGAAGGACCACATCATCGTCTGCGGTTACGGCACCAAGGGCCGTGCCGCGGTGGCCGCTCTCCTCGAGACCGGTTACGACAAGTCTCGCATCGTCATCGTCGAGAACCGCGAGGCCGGCGTGCGCCAGGCCGCGGCCAACGGTCTCGCCGTCATCGAGGGCAACGCCACCCGCTCGGCGGTCCTCGAGCAGGCCGACGTCAAGAACGCCAAGTCGGTCATCATCGCCACCGACAGCGACGAGGCGTCCGTCCTCATCTCACTGACCGTGCGCCAGCTGACCGCCGGCCAGGTCCGCATCATCGCCTCGGTCCGCGAGCAGGAAAATGCTGCCCTCCTCAAGCAGAGCGGCGCCCACCACGTCATCGTCTCCTCGGCCACCGCCGGCCGCCTGCTGGGCCTGACGACCACGACCCCGCCGCTGATCGACGTCGTCGAGGACCTGCTCACTCCCGGTCAGGGGATGGCCCTCGCGATGCGTTCCGCCGAACGCGCCGAGGTCGGCCGCAACCCGCGCGAGCTGCAGACGCTGGTGGTCGCGCTCATCCGCCGCGGCAAGGTGATGCCACTCGGCGGCCCGCAGGCCATGACGATCGAGACGGGCGACATGCTGATCTACATCCGCGACGAGGAAAAAGTGGGTTCAGGGCTTTAAGGACGGATGTCGTAGCGGGGTGGTGGGTACAGACCGCTGCTCCCGCCGAGGGCCGCGCCCGATCAGCCAGGCGCCTGGCGGCGCCAGAACGGCTGCCCGGTCACGGCGACGTGCGTGATCCAAGACCTCACAAGATCGTCCACGTGTCCCCAGTGTTGAGCAGCTGGGCGAGCATCTCGTCGGGGGTGCCGGTGGCCTGGGCCTTCGCGTCCAGCAGCTGCTTCTGGACGAGCTCGTCGTAGGACGGGCGCGCCACGTCGCGGAAGACGCCGATCGGGGTGGTGCCCAGGTCGGAGCCCGAGAGCCGGGACAGCGCGAACGCGTAAGCCGGGTCGTCCACCGTGGCGTCGTGCCGCAGCGGGGTGCCGCCCTCCTGGACGCGCAGCCCGAAGCCGCCCTCGGGGTGCACGACCGAGAAGCGGCCGTCGGGCCCGAACGTGATCGGCTCGCCCTGCTCGAGGCGGATCAGGTGGTTCTCGCGGGTGTCCGCGTCCTTGATCAGGTCGAACGCGCCGTCGTTGAAGATGTTGCAGTTCTGGTAGATCTCGACGAACGCGGAACCCTCGTGGGCCGCCGCGGCGCGCAGCACCGACTGCAGGTGCTTGCGGTCCGAGTCGATGGTGCGGGCGACGAACGTGGCCTCCGCCCCCAGGGCCAGCGACAGCGGGTTGAACGGCGAGTCCGCCGAGCCGACCGGGGTCGACTTGGTGATCTTGCCCAGCTCCGAGGTGGGGCTGTACTGCCCCTTGGTCAGGCCGTAGATCCGGTTGTTGAAGAGCAGGATCTTGAGGTTGACGTTGCGGCGCAGGGCGTGGATCAGGTGGTTGCCGCCGATCGACAGCGCGTCGCCGTCGCCGGTCACGACCCACACCGACAGATCGGGGCGCGAGGCCGACAGACCCGTCGCGATGGCCGGCGCGCGGCCGTGGATCGAGTGCATGCCGTACGTGTTCATGTAGTACGGGAAGCGCGACGAGCACCCGATGCCGGAGACGAAGACGATGTTCTCGCGCGGGATGCCCAGCTCCGGCATGAACTGCTGGACGGCCGACAGGATCGCGTAGTCCCCGCAGCCGGGGCACCAGCGGACCTCCTGATCGGACTTGAAGTCCTTCATCGTCAGCTTGACCGGCGTGCTAACCATTCTTGACCACGTCCTCGAGCTTGCTCTCCAGCGTGGCCGCCGTGAAGGGCAGGCCGCTGACCTGGTTGAACGGGATGGCGTCGACGAGGTACTTCGCGCGGATGACGTGGGCGAGCTGGCCCAGGTTCATCTCGGGCACGACCACCTTGTCGTACGCCGCGAGCACCGCGCCGAGGTTCGACGGCAGCGGTGCCAGGTGGCGCAGGTGGGCCTGGGCGATCGGGAGGCCCCGCTGGCGCAGGGTGCGGCACGCGGCACCGATCGGGCCGTACGTGGACCCCCAGCCGAGCACGAGCACGCGCGCATTGTCGTCGGGGTCCTCGACGTCGATGTCGGGCACCGCGATGTTCTCGATGCGCGCCGCGCGGGTGCGGACCATGTGCTCGTGGTTCGCCGGGTCGTACGAGATGTCGCCGGTCTTGTCCGCCTTCTCCAGGCCGCCGATCCGGTGCTCCAGACCGGGGGTGCCCGGGATCGCCCACGGCCGCGCCATCGTCTCCGGATCCCGCAGGTACGGCAGGAACCGCCCGTCCGGCGCGTTGGCCGCGGACGCGAACTCCACGGTCAGGTCCGGCAGCGACGCCACGTCCGGCAGCAGCCACGGCTCCGAACCGTTCGCCACGTAGTTGTCGGACAGCAGGATCACCGGCGTGCGGTAGGTCAGCGCGATCCGGGCCGCCTCGATCGCGGCGTGGAAGCAGTCCGACGGCGACTGCGGCGCGATCACCGCGACCGGTGCCTCGCCGTGCCGGCCGAACAGCGCCATGTTCAGATCGGCCTGCTCGGTCTTGGTCGGCATGCCGGTCGACGGGCCGGCCCGCTGCACGTCCACGATGACCAGCGGCAGCTCCAGCGCCACGGCCAGCGAGATCGTCTCACCCTTGAGCGCGACGCCGGGCCCGCTGGTGGTGGTGACGCCGAGCGCGCCGCCGTAGGACGCGCCGAGCGCGGCACCGATCGCCGCGATCTCGTCCTCGGCCTGCATCGTGGTGACGCCGAGCCGCTTGTGCTTGGACAGCTCGTGCAGGATGTCCGAGGCCGGGGTGATCGGGTAGGCGCCGAGGAAGACCGGCAGGCCC
>CAKUMG010000839.1 GCA_934667465.1 uncultured Actinoplanes sp.
CCGCGGCACCGTGGACGTGCTGCTGCGGACCAACCTCGGGCCGATCCCGCTCGAGCTGGACCGCGCGCAGGCGCCGTGCACGGTGCAGAGCTTCCTGCACCTGGCCCGGAAGCGCTTCTACGACCGGACGATCTGCCACCGGCTGACCACGTACCCGACCCTGCTCGTGCTGCAGTGCGGCGACCCGTCCGGCACGGGCGAGGGCGGGCCCGGCTACCGCTACGCCGACGAGCTGCCGACCGGCCTGCCGCCCGCGCCGACCGACCCGACCGGCGAGCGCAAGGTCTACGCGCGTGGCGTGCTGGCCATGGCCAACGCCGGCCCGGACACCAACGGCAGTCAGTTCTTCCTGGTGTATGGGAACTCGGCGCTGCGCCCGAACTACACGATCTTCGGCAGCGTCGGCCCGCGCGGTCTGCGCACCCTCGACCGGGTCGCGGCCGGCGGCGTGACACCGACCCCGGAGGAGCCGGCGCCGCTCGACGGGCCGCCCGCGCTGCGTACCGTCATCAGGAAGGTCGTCTCCGGACGCTGAGCGGCAGTTGCCCAGGCGTCCTCCTCCGGCTTCGCGGCGGGGCCGAGGGGCAGCTCACCGCGGCGGTTTCCCTGAGGCGTCGTCATGGCGGGCGCGTACCCTGCCTGTCGCGCTTCAGGCGGCCGCCCCGCCTCGATCGACGGGCGCTGCTACCGTGCGCCCATGGTGTTCCAGTACTGGCATCTCGCTGTCGTCGCCGCCTTCGCCGCGCTGGTCGTGGTGGGGTGGCGGGCACGGCGGCAGCCGACGCTCGTGATCCTGGCCGCGCTGTCGCTGGCGGTCAGCGGGTTCCTGCTGTGGACTCTGGTGCTGGAGGAGCCGTTCGAGTCCGATCTCAACGCCAAGCTGGACTCGGTGGCGCTGATCGGGGTTCCCGCGGTGCTCGGTGTGGGCCTGGGGGTGCTCGCGTGGCGGCGCGCTTCCTCGTCGGGCGCTCGCCGGGCCGGCTGAACAACGCGCCCGGCCGGCTGACCTACGCGCGCGGCGCGCTCCGGGGCGCTCGCCCGGTCGCCCCGCGCGTGGCACAGCGGCTCACCACGCGCGCGGCGCGCCCGGCTGCGGGGCCAGATCAGAGGGTGCGGGTCAGGGCGGTGATGACGTCGGCGGCCGGGTCGGCGCGGGCGCTGCGGTAGCCGGTGCCCGCCCACAGGTGCAGGCGCTGGGCGTCGCCCGCGCGGGCCGCGGCCTGGCGCAGGGGCCGGGTCAGGTGGTGGACGGCGGGGTAGCCGAGGGGCGCCCGCGGGCTGTGCCGGTCGGTGAACGCGTTGCGCAGGCTGCGGGCCGGGCGGCCGGTGAACGCGCGCGTGACGACCGTGGTGGTGAAGGCAGGGTCCGCGAGGGCGTCCTTGTGGGCCGGGGAGGCGCCGCTCTCGGGCGTGCGGAGCAGGAGCGTGCCGACCACGACCGCCCGGGCGCCCGCCGACAGCAGGCGCTGGACGGCCGCGGGACCGTCCACACCGCCACCGGCGATGACCGGCAGGCCCGTCGCCGCGACCGCGGCCCGGGTCAGGTCGACGGCGGAGACCCGTTCGAGCGTACGCGCCGGGTCGTGTGTGCCGCTGTGACCGCCCGCGTCGCTGCCTTGCACCACGAGCGCGTCCACGCCGGCGTCCGCGGCGGCCCGCGCCTCGGCCACCGTGGTCACCGTGGCCAGGACCTGTGAGCCGGCCCGGCGCAGGGCGGCGACCTCGCGCGGGTGCGGCAGCCCGAACGTGACCGAGACCACGGGGACGGGGTCGGTCAGCAGCAGGTCCAGTTTGGCGTGCCAACCGTCGTCGTCCTCGAGCAGCGGTGCGGTGGTGACGTCGAGGCCGTGGGCGTCCGCGTCGGGCTGCACCTGGTGGGCGTACGCGCGGAAGGTCGTCTCGTCGATCGGCACGGGCGCCGGGGCGAACAGGTTGACGCCGAAGGGGAGGTTCTGGGTGCGCAGGGTGGCGATCTGGTCGCTCAGGGCCTCGACGGTCTGGTAGCCGGCGGCCAGGAACGGGAACGCGCCGGACCGCCCGGCGGCGAGGGCCAGCCGGGGACCGGAGGCGCCACCGGCCATCGGCGCGGCCACGAGCGGCACCGCGCTGCCGAGCGGATTTTCTGTCACACCCCGACTGTAGGTTCTGATCGTGACAGCGAACATCGACGACTTCTACCGTGACGTCGCCACCATCGCGCTCGGTGCGGGGGAGAAGCACGGGTTCGTGCTCGGCGGGGGCGTGGCCTGGCTGGTCAACGGCCTGGTGCGGCGGCCCACCGAGGACATCGACCTGTTCACCGACACCGCCGGGGCCGTCGAGGCCGCCGCCGCGGGGGTGACCGGTGCGCTGAGCGCGGCCGGCTACCACGTGTTCCGGGAGGTCGCCGACGAGATGTTCGCGGGCATGGACGAGGACCTGCGCGAATACCACGTCGCCGACGGCGAGAAGGCCCTGCGGCTGACCCTGACCCGCCTCGACCGGCGGCGCGCGCCCGTGGTCATGGAGGTCGGCCCGGTCATGCACCTCGACGACCTGATCGCCTCGAAGGTGTCGGCGCTGGTCAACCGGCGGGAGGTGCGCGACTACATCGACGTGGCGGCGGCGCTGGAGCGCTACCCGCTGAGCCGGGTGCTGGAGCTCGCGCACGCCTACGACCCGGGCCTCGCGCAGGAGGACATCACCGACGCGGGCCGCTATCTCGACCGGCTCGACGACGCCCGATTCGGGCTGTACGGGTTGTCGGCCGCGGACGTCGCCCGGCTGCGCGAGCGCCTCGCGGGGTGGCCGCGCTGACCTGCGATCCGGCGTGGCCCCTGGGCGCACCGCCCGCCCCGGTGGCCATCAGGCGAGGGCGGACAGTTCGTCGCAGGCCTGCCAGAGGTCCTGCTCGCGTCCGGGGTCGTAGGACTCGGCGGACGACGGTTCCGCCGTGGACAGGTTGAGGTAGGCGCCGTTGTCCGCCGGCTTCGGGTGCCGTACGACCTGCGCGAGGTGCTGTCCGGCGGTCCTGGCGCTGACCGACCACGGGGTGAGCGTCAGCAGGGGCATGACGCGCTTCATGGCGAAGCGCTGGACGGCGTTCGCGTCGCGGGCCAGGCCGGTGCCGGGGACGAAGCCGGGGTTCCAGGAGTAGATGTCGACGCCGGCCGGCAGGCGCCGGGCGAACTCGTGGACCAGGTGGATGACGGCGAGCTTGCTGGTGGAGTACGCGGTGCGGCCCGCGGTGGTCGTGTCGGTGGCCGCCGTGGTGCCGGGCGCCATCAGCTCCCGGGGCGAGCGCCACCGCGGTGCCGGGACCATACCCAAGTTGTGCCGGAAGTCCCCGAAGTGCGTGTCGGAGGTGGTGATCACGATCCGGGCGGGTGCCGTGAACCGGTCGGCGAGCAGGCGTACGAACAGGTGGTTGGCCAGCACGTTCACCGCGAATGTGGTCTCGATGCCGTCGCCGGTGGCCCGGTTGGCGCTGGTCATC
>CAKUMG010000840.1 GCA_934667465.1 uncultured Actinoplanes sp.
GTCTACGACATCACCGGCAAGGGCAGCAAGCGCAAGCTCGAGTTCCGCAGCTACTTCAAGATCCCGCGTACCAACGCCCCGACCGAGAACTGCGTCGCCCACAACGGCTCGCTGATCCCGGTGCCGGGCCGCGACATCATGGTGCAGGCGTGGTACCAGGGCGGCATCTCGGTGTGGGACTTCACCAACTCCCGCAAGCCCAAAGAGATCGCCTACTGGGAGCGCGGCCCGCTCTCGGACACCCAGCTCGCCACCGGTGGCTCGTGGTCCGCGTACTGGTACAACGGCTACATCTACTCGAACGACATCGCCAAGGGCTTCGACGTGCTCGAGCTCAAGGACATCCGGACCAGCATCGCCAAGCTGTTCCGGGCGGACGAGTTCAACCCGCAGACCCAGGACAACTTCCTGAAGTGGTGACGCGGTTTTCCGAAGCGGTGACGCGCTGACGCATTCCGCAGCGCACCGGCACTACGGCAGGGCCCGGTTCCCCGTGCGGGGAGCCGGGCCCTGCCCGCTCGTACGGCGTACGGAATGGTCCGGGTCTGTCATTTGTCCGTCGTGCTGAAGTGCATGTAGTCCTTGAGCGAGCGCCAGCGCCCACCCCAGTGGAACCCGTTGGCCGCGAATGCCCGGACCGCTCCCGTGGCGTGCACCATGCCGCGCCGATAGGCCCCCCGGGCGGCGAATCCGGTGCCGCCGGGCGGGCCGGGATACGCGCCCCGGATCATCGGGTTCTGCACCGGGTTGACGTCGATCGCCAGCCCGTACGAATGCTGGGAAAGAGTCCTGGTGCCCGCGACGAGGCGGCAGTTGTAGCCGCCGGTGACCGCGCCCATGTCCCGGATGTACGGCGCATTGACCGACATCGGGCTCATGCCCTGAATGCGGAACCGCATCCGGTAAAGCGCGAGGAAAGCGCGCTGCGTCGCCCGCGCGACCGCCTGATTGACCACCAGGCTGCCCTCGTGCGAGACGCCGTAGAAGTCGATGTAGGTCACCCAGACCCGGCGCAGGTTCGCCGGCAGCACCGGGCAGCCGTCGCCGGGATCCCAGTTCACCCCGGCCGGGGTGACCTGCTCGATCCGCGAGCGCCAGCCGGTCAGCAGGGTCGGCGGCTTCGCGACGTGCAGCACGCCGTCGGGGCTCGGCTGGTGCGGCTTCAGAATGCCGTTCCACGCGCGTAGTTGGGTGCGCGTGATCCCGTACACCGCCGCAATCTCTTTGATCGTCTCCCCCGGCCGCACGACGTGATAAGGCGGTGCCGTCGCAGCAGGACCGGCTTTCCTCACAGGTACGGGCGCGGTCTCGAGGACCGCTCGGACGGGCGGCGTGGCGGCCTGCGCCGGAACGGCCAGGCAGAACGGCAGGGACGCGGCGGCCAGAAAGGCGAGGAATCTTTTCATCCCGACCATTACGCCCGAGGCGCCCATGATCATGGACAGAAACGGCGAAAACGGTGGGCCGGATCCGACGTCCCCCGTAGAACGTCGGAGCCGGCACCCCCCGGCCGTTCCCTGTACCAGCCAGAGTGCGGAACGCGGGCCCAGCGGTCAACGAACGCTCGCCCGCGGCGCCGCATTTTGCGGTATCGCGCAACGGGACCCCCGGGCCCCCTGCGTTATCGCGCAACTCTGGACCTTCGCCCCGGCGCTGTGATTTCCTGCGCCCGTCACGGGTTGGCCGCACCCGTATCGCACGGGCCGGACAGGCCCGTACAACACGGGAAACGGAGCACGCGCCATGCCGAAGATCAGCCTGACCGACCGCGAACGCGACCTGGTCGCTTTGCTCGCTCAGGGGCACACCGACGTGTCGGCGGCGGAACAGCTCGGGATCAGCGCCCGCTCGGTGACCAACATCCTGCGCGGGCTCATGGACCGGCTGGGCGTGGACAACCGCTTCCAGCTCGGTCTCGCGCTCGGTTTCCTCCGCAAGGCCAACGTTCCGGGTCCGTCCGTGGGTGGTGAAACCGACACGCGGTGACCACAATCGATGGCGTGTCGAGCGCCCGGGTCCCGATCGGCGCCGCCGTGCCGTCCCTCGTCCGCTGGGGGCTGTCGAGCGACGCCGACCTCGTCTTCCGCACCCTGGCCACGTTCGGCCCCCGGACCGAGCGGGCGCTCGCCGTCGACCTGGGCCTCTCCGCGCGCCGGACCGCCGGCGCGGTGGCCGAACTGCGCGAGTGCGGCGCCGCCAGGTCCACCACGGACCCCCGTACGACCGCCCGGATCTGGACCTCGCTCACCCCGGCCACCGTGGTCCAGCGGCTGCGCGCACGCCGCCTGCGCCCCATCGACCCGGCCGCCAAGGTCCGCTCCCACCACGAGGTGATGCGTACGCTGCGGTCCTCCGGCCTGACGGCAGCCCTCGGCCCCGGCGTGCTGCCCGCCCTGCGCGGCGCGGCCGGCGACGGCATGCGCTACCTCGACAGCCGGGCGACCACCCGCCGGCGCCTCGCCGACCTCGTCGCCGCCCCCGTCGCCGACTTCTGGTCCATGACCGTCGAGCAGGCCATCGACGCCGAATCGGCCCAGGCCGCGGCGCCCATGGACCGCGCCATGTACGAGCGCGGCACCCGGATCCGTCTGCTCCGCCCGCCGGTGGCCGACGGCGACACCCTCGACGTCAGCGGCGACCTGGTCGACGGCCGCACCTACCAGCTCCGCGTCGCCGACGAGGTGCCCCTGCGCCTGATCATCATCGACCGCAGCGTCGCCCTGCTCCCCGCCGACCCCGACGACCTCGAGCGCGGCTACCTCGAGATCCACCACCCGGAGGTGCTCCGCTCCCTCGTCTCGCTCTTCGATCGGCGGTGGCGCGCGACTGCCACCATGGAGCGCGAGGTCGTCGCGCCGATCGTCCTCTCCGACCGCGAAACTCGCTTGGTGGCCCTGCTGGCGGCGGGGCACACTGATCGCACCGCGGCGGAGTCGCTGCGGATCAGCGCCCGTTCGGTGACCGGCACGCTGCGGTCCCTCATGGACCGTCTCGGCGTGGAGAACCGGTTCCAGTTGGGTCTCGCACTGGGCACCCTGCGGGTGGGCGCACCGCCCTCGCTGATGTCCCGATCCGATCCAACTCACGGGGAGTTCTGATGCGTAACCGGTTCGTAGCTCTGATAGTGGCGCCCATCGCCGCTCTCTCGATCACCGCCCTGACGGTCTCCGCCCCCTTCGCCGGCCACGACACCCGGCCGACGGTCGTCGCGGGAACCGTCCCTGACGGCGAGTGCGCGTCCTGCGTCTGACGGTCCTTCGAACCGGCCCGGTCGCCTTCGCGGCCGGGCCGTCCCACCTCACGGCACGCGTCGCGAGGGCTCGTCAGTCGACGGTGAGGCGAAGGGTTTCGAAACCGCGGATCGACAGGCTGTCCCGGCGCTGCGGCGAGCCGGCCAGCGCCAGCTTCGGGAAGCGCCGCACCAGCGCCGGCAGCGCGATCTGCGCCTCCATCCGGGCCAGCGGCGCCCCC
>CAKUMG010000841.1 GCA_934667465.1 uncultured Actinoplanes sp.
GGACGACCGCGCCCGTGTTCGCCGTGGTGCGGGAGGGGCTGACCGCCGAGCAGGGCGCCCAGCTCGCCGAGGCGTTCCGGACGCCGAATGCCGTCCGGCCCAACGGCTTCTTCAGTTTCGCCGATCCGGCCGCCCATCAGCGCGTGCCGCTCACCGCCGCCACCCGGGCCGCTGCCGCCACCGGCGCTCCGGCCGTCGACGAGGAGGGCCGCCCGGTTCATGAGCAGCGGATCGACCGGGCCGCGCTGGAACGGCTCCGGCCGGTGGCCGACGAGGTCGCGCTGCGGCAGGGGCAGCGGCTGCTCGACCTCGGTGACCTGGGCGAGATCCGGGCCACCCCGCGCGTCGGACACACCGAGCTGACCCTGACCGACGCGGCCGGCGGGCAGCGCAGCTATCCGCTCGACACCGTGGTCAGCTACGACCTCAGTCTGGCCGGCCTTCCGGTCAGCGGGCAGGGCGCCAAGCTGCGGCTCACCGTCGGCCCCGACGGGCGGGTCACGCAGGTCGCACACGCCCTGCGGGCCGTCGAGCGGAGCGGCGAGATCGACGTGATCAGCCCGGACGCCGCGCGGGAGGCCTGCACCCGGCTGTACGGGGAGGACGTCCGTCAGGGCGAGCCGACGCTCGGCTACCCGTTCCCCGAGCTGACCGAGCGCGCCACGGTGCGGAGCATCCTTCCGCAGTACACGTGCGACCCGCTCACCGGTGGGCAGGCTCACCGGCTGGTGCCCGCCGCGCCCGGGCAGGCGCCCGCCGGCAAGGTAGGCGTCAGTCGCAGTG
The DNA here is from genome assembly GCA_934667465.1 of uncultured Actinoplanes sp. Classification (GTDB taxonomy): domain Bacteria; phylum Actinomycetota; class Actinomycetes; order Mycobacteriales; family Micromonosporaceae; genus Actinoplanes. The sequence goes on from CAKUMG010000841.1 coordinate 784, forward strand.
GCGCCTCGGTCTCCGCCACTGTTGCTGTCGAGGGCGGCACGGCGCCGTACACCTATCAGTGGTCCTCCTCCACGACGGTGCTGGACGGCACCGGCGAGCGCATCGAGTACCGGCGCCTCCCCCGGGACCGGGCGGAGACCGCGGAGCGCCTGACCGTGGAGGTCACCGACGCGAACGGGCTGACCGCGACCGGGTCCGTGCAGGTCGACGGGGACGGGACGGCCGGCGCCGAGCTGGTGCCGGGCGGAGGCGGGTTCGGTGCGCTGAGCATCGCGGCGGGGATCGAGCAGACCATCGACGAGTGGCAGTGCGCGCAGGCCAGTGCGAACGGGTTCCGCAGCGTGCTGGCGCAGAACGGGGTGGGTACGGCGTTCGACTTCCGTGGCGCCAACGCGTGGGAGCGGGACTTCAAGGAGCCGTGGGACGGCTCCTACGTCGACAACGTGGACGCCACCTGGTACACCGGCCACGGGTCGCCGAGCGGGTTCACGTTCAAGGGTGCGCACGACGACGGCAAGATCACACCGAGCGACGCGCGCTGGGGCAACAAGGATCTGGAGTGGCTGCAGCTGGAGTCGTGCCAGGTGCTCAAGGACACCAACGGCAAGCACGACTACTTCGGCCGGTGGAAGCAGGCGTTCCAGGGGCTGCACATGATGAACGGCTTCGACACCCTCGCCTACTGCGTCGGCGGCGGTACCGGCGCCACCTTCGCCTCGTACCTGTTCCCGATGAAGTTCGGCTCGTGGACGCTGCGGCCGGCCTACCGGGTGCAGGCGGCCTGGGCCGCGATGGCGATCGACCGGGAGCCGAACAATGTGCGCTACCGCTCGGTGGGCCTCATCCGGCCCGACGGGGTGACCAACATCGGCGACCACTTCTGGGGCCAGGGGCCGACCGGCCCGGACATCAAGCCGGGCACCGGGGTCGGCATGTGGTCGATCTCCGGCGTGGTCTGATCCGACTCCCGGCACCGGCCGGCGTACCGCCCCCGCGGTGCGCCGGCCGCTCGCCGTCGTCGTGACCGCCGTCGTCGTGACCGCCGTCGTCGTGACCGCCGTCGTCGTGACCGCCGGAGGGTCAGCCGGCACCGATGCAGCGGAAGGCCGCCGCCGTGGCGAAGGCCAATGGGTCCGGCTCGGCGGACAGCGCGTGCTGGGCTCCGGCCAGCGCCGCCGCCGGGGTGGTCCCGGCGTGCAACCGGGTGTGCAGACCGATCATCAGATCGGCCGTACGCCCGGCGGGCACCGGCAGCACGCTGGCGACGAGTGTGCGGGTCCCCGCGCCGAGCAGCACAGCCCCCAGCCCGAGCAGCTCGTCGCCCGGCTGCACCGCGGACACCCCCGAGTCGCAGGCGGACAGCACCACCACCTCCGGTGCGGGGGAGAGACGCTCCATCTCGTACGCGGTCAGCGGCCCATCGGCCAGCTCGACCGCGGACAGCAGCGGGGCGTCCGCGCGGAACGTGCCATGCGCGGCGATGTGCGCCAGCCCCGCCCCCCTCAGTGCCGCCGTCACCGCTTCGGCCCCGGCCGCCTCCCCGCGCAGCACGGTCGCGCCGGGCCGGGCGGCGGCCAGTGCAGCGACCTCCCGCTCGCCCTCCGGCAGTCGCGGTCCCGCCACCAGCACGACCCCGCCACCTGCCGGGCCCGTCTCGGCACGGCCGGTCGGAGACGCAGCACGAAGGCGTGGGCGGGTGGCCGCCTGCAGCCAGGATGCCGCCGACGGCACCACCGTCACCGCGCGCCCCGAGCAACCGGGCAGCGCCGCCCAGGCCAGCGCGTGCAGCTCCCCGACCGGCGCGATCACCAACGGCCGTGCCCCGATCAACTCCCGCAGCGGCCCGAGCACCAGCCCGTCCAGCCGGCCCGCCGCGTCCCGGGCCGTCTCCAGCGCCCGCCCCGCGTCATGCAGGGTGATCAGCCGGCGCAGCGCGAACCGGTGCTGCCGGGAACAGCTCCGTACGTCGTCGAGCGGGCCGAGCGTACGCAGATGGGCCCTGCCGTCCCGCACCACCACGGCCCGCAGCGTGCCGCGGTGCGCGACCAGTTCCAGCAGCACAGCCGGCCCCAGCGCCGCGGCGAGTGCCGCCACGCCGGGCGGGCGCAGCAGCGATCGGGTCCCCTCGATGCGCCGGGTCAGCTCACGGACCCGCTGTTCCAACTGGTGCTGGCGGCGCCGGTCGGCCGTCGCGAGCCGGCCTCCCGCAATGCCGTCCACGACGGCGCTCACCGTACGGAGCTCGGCCAGCGTCGCGGTCAGCTCCGGATCGGCCGGGGCGGTGACCGGGGTCATCCGCAGCGTCGTCGCGCGCCAGCGTTCCGCCCAGGCCAGCACCTCGGCGGCCCGGCCGCGGCCCAGCGCGATGTCCAGCCCTTCGGAGGCCAGCTCGCGGCCCTGCAGCCCGCTGCCGGCCCGCAGCTCCGTCGCGCCGAAGCCGGCCCGGTGCGCGTCCTGCACCTGCAGGCCCCGGCTGCCAGCAGCCTCAATGTGCTGGCCGGAACGAAGCTTGTCCTCTGGGGAGAGGACTGAAGGAAACCGGGCCCCCGCTCCAAAGAGCGGGGGCCCGGTTTCGGCAGAGAGAACGAGAGCGCGGCATTCGCCGCGCTCTCGCCAGGGAGATTCAGGTTGGGATTGCGAGTCCTTCTCTTAGAAGCACTTCTCCAGGACGTCCTTGTCCAGGC
>CAKUMG010000842.1 GCA_934667465.1 uncultured Actinoplanes sp.
TACGCCTACTACCGCCCCGGCATCCGCTGGGACATGGGTGCGCAGATCCTGCTGCTCGTGTTCGCCGCGGTCACCCTCGGCGGCCTCGGCACCGCATTCGGCGCGCTCATCGGAGCGATCATCATCGGCATCCTCACGGAGGCGTCGAGCCTCTGGATCCCGGCCGACCTCCGCTACGCCGGCGCGCTCGTGGTCCTCATCATCATCCTTCTGGTCCGGCCGCAGGGCATCCTCGGCCGCCGCGAGCGAATCGGTTAGGCGGCGCTCATGAATTGGTTGCAGATCTTCGAGAACACCCTGTCCTCGATCCTCAGCCCCGCGACGCTGGGCTACGCGATCGCGGCACTCGGCCTCGCGATGCACTTCGGCTACGGCGGCCTCATCAACATGGGCGTCGCGGGCTTCATGGCCCTCGGCGCGTACGGCTACGCCATCTCGGTCCTGACCTTCGGCTTCCCCTGGTGGCTGGCGGCGCTGGTCGGCCTCGCGGCCGCGGCCGTGTTCGCGCTCATCCTCGGCATCCCGACGCTGCGGCTGAGAGCCGACTACCTCGCCATCGCCACCATCGCGGCGGGTGAGATCGTGCGCCTGCTCTTCACGACGCAGCTGTTCGACGAGTTCACGAACTCCGCCGACGGCCTCGCGCAGTGGTGGGCCAACTACCTGCGCGCCGACCCGACCGGCGACGAGACCCGCGCGCTCTCCGCGGCCGCCGGGCTGCTCCGCGAACGCGCGCCCGGCCTGCGGGTGCGGGTCGTCAACGTGGTCGACCTGCTCACCCTGGCACCCCGCGACCGGCACGCCCGGGGGATGACCGACGGCGAGTTCACCACGCTGTTCGGCGCGGACGTGCCCGTCGTATTCGCCTTCCACGGCTACCCGTCGGCGGTGCACGACGTCCTGCACGGCCGCGCGGACCCGAACCGGTTCCGCGTGCACGGATACCTCGAGGAGGGCACGACCACGACGCCGTACGACCTGCTGGTGGCGAACGCGATGAGCAGGCACGACCTGGCGGCCCACGCCGTCTCGCTCGCCGCCGGCTGGTCGTCCCGCGGCGGCGACCTCGCCGACGACCTGCTGCGCGAACGCGACCAGTGGGTCGCCCACGCCTACCGCACGGGCGCCGACAACCCCGCCTTCACCGACTGGACCTGGACCCCCTGACCCCGCCCGCTGCGCGGCCCTCACCCGCTGACCGTGCCGCGCCGGCTGAGTCGCCGCGTGGCCCCTCCGGCCACGTGGCCCTCACCGGGCGTGTAGCCACTCTCCGGGCGTGCGGCCTTACCCGGCCGCATCGCTTCGCCCGGTCGGGTGGCCTCACCCTGGCCGCGTGGCCTCACTCCGGCCGCGTGGCCTCACCCTGGCCGCGTGGCCTCACCCGGCCGCATCGCCTCACCCGGCCGGGTGGTCTCATCCGGCCGGGTGGCCTCACCCGCCCGCGAGGCGGAACATCTCGGTGTGGATCTGCCGTCTGGGCACCTCGAGGCGGCGCAGGCTGTCGAGCACGGCGCGGGTGAGCGCCGGCGGCCCGCACACGAAGACGTCCCGGTCGGCGACGTCGGGCACCAGGTCGGCGAGCCGCTCGGGGGAGAAGGGGTCGTTGTCCGGGCCGGTCCGCCCGGTGAGCAGGTGCAGGCGGGCGTCCCTCGCGCGCGCCAGCTCGGTCAGCTCCTCCAGGAGCGTGGCCTGCGCGGCGTCCCGTACGCGATAGAGCACCACGACGTCGGTCAGCCCGGGATCCTCGAGCAGCGCCCGGATCGGGGTGACGCCGATCCCGCCGGCGATCAGCAGCGTCCGGTCCCGCACGCTCTGCGCGGAGGTCAGCGCGCCGTACGGCCCCTCGGCGAACACCCGCGTCCCGATCGCCAGGTAACGCAGCCCCGAACTCGTCGTGCCGATGGCCTTCGCCGTCAGTCGCAGCGAGTGACCGTCGGGCGCGGCGGACAGTGAGAACGGGTTGACCTGCCACCACGGGTTGTGACCGGGAAAGCGCCACAGCAAGAACTGCCCCGGTTGGGCCGGCAGCCGGTCCAGGTTGCGCCCCGTGACGTGCACCGAGACCGCGTTGCCCGCCTCGGGCACCACGGCGGCGACCCGGAACCGGTGCCGCACGTTGCGCAGCACGGGCAGCAGCAACCGCCCGGTGAGCAACGCCCCGATCGCGAACGCCCACAGCCCCCACCAGAACACCTGAGTCCCGGCGTTGATCGTGAAGGCCGTCCCCTCGTACACCTGATGGATCACCGCCAGCACCACCACCGCATAGAGCAGGAAATGCACCGAATGCCAGGTCTCGTACGCCATCCGGCGCCGCACCGCACGCAGCGAGACCGCGGCCGCCACCACGATCAGCCCGACCGCGATCATGCCCAGCGCCACCGGCACCTGCCGCGCGAACACCGTCACCTCGCGCAGGAACGGCACCCCGTCCTGCCGCGAGAACCCCACCAGCACGAACGCCGGGTGCAGCAGCGCCAGCCAGAACACCGCGAACCCGGTCCACCGATGCCACGCGGTCAGCCGATCCATCCCGAACGCACTGTCCAGCAGGGACAGCCGCGACACCAGCAACAGCTGCAGGGCAAGAACAAAGGCCAGATAAAGCCCCAGCACCCTGCCGATCTCCCCGTACGCATCCCGCGGCGGCGGTTGCGCCGTGAAGTACATGCCGTGCAGAACAGCGAAGGCCCCCACCAGGAAGATCCACGTCATGGCACGCGCGAGCCGGGTGGGGCGGGCACCGACCGGCAGCGGCTGCGTCATCCCGGACTCCAGGGTCTCGACGCCCTCAGGTTACCGGCCGCTTGGCACGCATGACCGGCGAGACGCCCGTGCAGTATCCGGACCTGTGGATCAAGGACCGGGAGAAGCAGAACGACGCCTACAAGTTTCTGATGGAGGCGACCGAGAAGCCCGTGCCCTGGGCCGGCGCCGTCCGGGACGACGTCGTGAAGCACCTGCGCGACGCCGACAACCACAACCGGGCCATCGCGGCCCAGTTGCTCTGCGACCTCGCGTCCACCGACGGCACCGGCCGGGTGCTGGGCGGTGATCTCGACGCGCTGATCACGATCACCAAGGACCCGAAGTTCGTGACGGCGCGGCACAGTCTCAAGTCGTTGTGGAAGATCGGCCTGGCGGGGGAGGAGCCGAGGCACGCACTCCTCGGCGTGATCGCGCAGCGTTACCGGGACAGCTTCGCGGAGAAGAACGGCACGCTCGTCCGCAGCGACCTGGCCGAGACGCTGCGGCAGTTGCACGACGCGACGTCCGGCCCGGCCGTGGAGAGCATTGCCCGCGAGCTCATCGCCACCGAGCCGGACGGGAAGTACCGCAAGAAATACCTCACGTTCGGGAAGTAGCCGGGCTCAGCCGGCCAGGGACTGGGTGCCGACGACGGCGGCCAGGGCGAGGCGGTCGGCGTCCGGGGTGCCGGGCTCGGCGGTGTAGACCGTGATGCGC
>CAKUMG010000843.1 GCA_934667465.1 uncultured Actinoplanes sp.
CCCGGACCCCCGCAATCGAGGCTCAGAGGGCGCGCAGCTTGTCCCCCAGGTCCTTCTGGAAGAAGTCGAGGAAGCCGTCCGGGTCCGGACCCGCGTTCTGCAGCACAATGTGATCGAACCCGGCCGCGGTGTACTCCTTGACCGCCTCGACGTACGGCCCCGCGGCCGGCCCCAGCGCGAACTGCCCCCGGACGTCCTCGGCGCGCACGGTCTGCGAGGCGGCGTCGAAGTTCGCCGGGTTCGGCAGCTCGCTCATCACCTTCCAGCCGGTCAGCGCCCACCGGGTGGTCCGGAGCACCTCCTCGATGCCCGCCTCCTCGGTCTCCGCCCATGCCATCGGCACCTCGGCGTAGCGCGGCCCGCCGCCGCCGGCACCCTTGTACGTCTCGACCAGGTCGGCGCGCGGCTCGGTGGCGAACAGCCCGTCGCCCAGCTCGGCGGCGAGCGTGGCGGCCTGCTTGCCGCCCGCGGCGACGGCGATGACCGGCAGCTCGTCGGGCAGGTCGAACACGCGCGCGTCCTCGAGCTGCAGGTGCTTGCCCTCGTACGACTGGTAGCCGCCCTGCCACAGCAGCTTGATGATCTCGAGGGCCTCGCGCAGCATCTCCTGGCGGCCCGTGACGCTGGGGAAGCCCCGGCCGACGACGTGCTCGTTGAGCCGCTCGCCGGAGCCGACGCCGAGCGTGAACCGGTTGTCCGACACGATCGCGAGCGTGGCGGCGGCCTGCGCGATGATCGCCGGGTGGTAGCGCACGGTCGGGCAGGTGACGCCGGTCGCGAGCCCGATGCGCTCGGTCTTCGCGGCGATCGCCCCGAGCACGGTCCACGCGAACGGCGAGTGCCCCTGCGCGTCCAGCCACGGGTGGTAGTGGTCGCTGATCTCGACGAAGTCGAAGCCCGCCTGCTCGGCCCGTACGGCCTGGCGGATGAGCTCCTTCGGGCCGAATCCCTCGGCGGCCAGCTTGTATCCGAACTTCATGCTCTCCCCCTGCGATCTTCAGATGTCCCGGAGTTCCCCGGCCCCGGGACAGCAAACGCCGGGCCGCAGTCGCGGCCCGGCGGGTGACGTGCTGTGCTGGGTGGTGCGTCAGGAGCGGGCGTTGTCCACCGCGTCCCGGCTCTGCGACTTGACGTCCTGCGCCGAGGAGCCGGCCTGCTCCTTGGTCTTCTGCGCGGCGTCGGTCGCGGTCTCCTTGAGCTGGCCGGCGGCCTCCTGGACCGTGCCCTGCAGGTCGTCCTTGACCTCGGTCGCGACTTCCTTGACCTTGTCGGTCAGGTCGCCGCTGTGCTCCTTGAGCTGCAGCCCGGCGCGCTTCTCGGCCTCGGTGACCGGGATCAGCGTGGAGGCCAGCAGCCCGACGCCGAACGCGATGACGCCCGCCGCGAGGGGGTTGCCCTGCGTCTGCCGCGCGGCGGCCTGCGGGGCGCCCTTGACGGCACCGGCGGCGGCGTGGGCCTTGTCCTGCACCACGTCACTGGCCTGCGAGGCCTTGTCCTGCAGCACGTCGCTCGCGTGCGACGCCTTGTCCTGCACGGCGCCGGTCGCGTTCGAGGCCTTGTCGCGTACGGAGTGCGCCGCTCCCGCGGTCGACTCGCGCGCCTGGTCGGTCGTGCCCATGACCTTCTCCTTCACCGTGCTCCAGCGTCGCCGCGCCACCTGCTTGGGGCTGGTCTTCTCGGCGAGCAAGTCGACATCGCGCGTCAGCGAGGCACGCGTGTTCTCGATGTCACGCCTCAGCCGGTCGGGTTCTTCAGCCATTGGGCGTCCTCCTTGATCGTGTCGACGGTGCGACGCGGCACCGGGTCGACGGTCTTCAGCCGCTTGCGGCCGGTCGTGTAGAGCACACCGCCGGCGATACCCCAGAGCACGGCGACGATGAGCGCCGCCCAGCCGAGGTCCATGACGTTGCCGAGCCCGAAGACCACGGCGAAGCTGAGCAGCACGACGGCGAGGTAGCCGGCGAACGCGGCACCGCCGAGCATGCCGGCGGCCTTGCCCGCCTTGCCCGCTTCCTGCTTCAGCTCGGCCTTGGCCAGCTCCACCTCCTGGCGGAACAGCTGCGAGAGGTCGTCGCTGATGTTGCCGATAAGCTCGCCGACCGAGGTGCCGGAGACGTCGTCGGCACGGTCGTGCCCGGCCTGATAGGGCGCGGTCATCGCGGGCTGCCCGGGCGGTCGTCGTAACCCGGCGTGGCGTAGCCCGGGTCGGTGTAACCGGGAGTGGTGTACTCGGTCGCGACGTACTCCTGGGCCACCACGGGGGTGCCGGTGCCGGTCGACTGGTACTCGGTCGCGGTGGTGGGAGCCGTCGTCGGGGTGACGGTGTCGTACGCGGCGGCGGGCGCGCCGGTGCCGTACGCGTCGCTGCGGTAGTCGTCCGCGGCGGGCTTGCCGGCGGGCTCGTCGGCCTTCATCACGCTCTTGCCGAGCCGGCCGACCACGAAGCCCGCGGCGAGCGCGGTCGCGAGGCTGAGCACGCCCTCCGGGCCGTTGCGGTCCAGGTAGTCGGCGAACTGACGGCCGCCGTCGGCGACCCGGCCGACGACGGTCGCGGCCGGCGTGCCCTCGCGGTCGCCGCGCATCTCGTCGAGCTGGCCGGCGAGCTCGCGCAGACCGCCCGAGAGCCGGTCGCTCTGCGACTTCGCCTCGCCGGAGACCCGGTCGCGGACCTCGGACGCGACGCCCCGGGCCTGCGACTTCGCCTCCGAGCCGACCCGTCGGGCCTGCTCCTTGGCGGTGTCCTTGACCTCGCCCGCGGCGTGGCCGGCGGCGTGCGCGGACTCGCCGGCAGCCTGCTTGACCTGGTCCTTGACGCCACTGCCCGAGGAGTCCTGACCCGACCGGGTGGTGTCCGTCGTGGTGGTGCCCGCGACATAGGTCTGCGCCGGGTACGTCTCGGCGGCGTAGGTCTCCGCGGGGTACGTCTCCGCGGGGTAGACGGGCGCCGGCTGGGTGGGTACCTCGCCGTAGGCCGGGCTGCCGTCCGGGGCACGCGCTCCCGTGTACGGATCACTCATTGCGACCTCCAACGTTTGTTCGTCCGTGGTGCTACGCCCCTTTGCCTACCCCACCCGCCTCGGCGCCATACGTATCCGATCCCACGTAATCACTTTGATTTTCCCTGCATAACCGCCGTTCGAGCGGGTATTCGTCCCGCCCCGCTTCTCCTATTAGATCGACAGGCATAGTATGTCCATCGGCACTACTGCGGGTAACTCGATCGCGTGAGCACAGAGGAGCGTCGCCGATGGACGAGCTGTTGGACGAGGGCACCTACGACCGGCTCCGCCTGCGCCAGTGGCAGGCCGGCGCGGCTGCCGGGTTCTCCCGCCGCGACCTGCTGAGCCTTGCCGCGGCGGCGGCGGCCGGGCTGGCGACCTCGGCCGTGGCCGCCCCGCCGGCCGGCGCTTCCGCGGGGGCTGCCGCCGCCGGACCGATCGTGAAGCCGCTGCCGCCGGA
>CAKUMG010000844.1 GCA_934667465.1 uncultured Actinoplanes sp.
GAGCGAGCGGGCGGGTCAGCGGTGCGCCGAGGGGCGCCGGCCAGGGTTGGCCAGCGGGCGGGTCAGTGGCACGCCGAAAGGCGCCGGCCAGGGTCGGCGAGCGGGCGGGTCGGCGGTGCGGAAGACGACGCCAACCGGCAGGTCAGCGGTACGCCGGATGGCGCGGGCCGGAGCCGGTGGGTCAGCGTGGGGAGTTGGTGCTGCGCAGGTGCCAGCCCAGCGCCACGCCGGTGAGCATGCTGGCCAGGCCGATCAGCGCGGCCAGCGCGACGGCGCCGATCACCGGAATCCGCCCACCAGGGAGGCGCCGTCGCCGCCGGTCTTGGGGCGGCGGATGGACAGGCCCGCCTCGTTGCGGCGGTCGAGGGTGGGGTCCTCGTCGGCCCGGACGGTCACATAGGGCGCGGTGAAGGTGTCGACGCCGGTGCCGATGTGGGTGCCGGGGCGGTAGGTCACGGTGACTGCGATCGCGGAGGCGGCCTCGATGATGCCGGCGCGCCACCCGTCGCGGTAGACCCAGACCGGGTCCTGCTTGTGGTAGCTGCCCGCGGGCTTCACCTGCGCGGGGTCGCGCTGCGGCGGCGAGATCGTGGGGGTCGACATCGAGAGCCTCCTGCATCCATCCGGGGGTGTCCCTGGGTGTCGGCGGCGCGGTCACTGCCGGGATGGCCATAGTTTTAGGCACTCTCCGTCAGCACACCAGGCACCGCCTGTCAGCTATCATGCTCGGGATCAAGTGCGTCCGCAAGGCAGGATGCACGTGCATTTGATCCGTGCGTGCGGCGGTGGGGATGTCCGAACGTTCGGTTTTCCACCGGACGATCTCACCCTTAGGATGCACTGGGCGACGGATCTGCAACTTGCAGTTCCGCTGAGGGACGTACCGGACGAGGAGTCAGGTGAGCACGGGTACGCAGGAGGAGGCGCCGAACACCGGCCCCACCGTGCTTCGCATCCTGCTCGGTGCGCAGCTGCGGAAGCTCCGCGAGGGCCGGGGCATCAGCCGTGAGGACGCCGGCTACGAGATCCGCGCCTCGGGGTCGAAGATCAGCCGCATGGAGCTGGGCCGGGTCTCCTTCAAGGAACGCGATGTCGCCGACCTGCTCAGCATGTACGGCGTCAAGGACGAGGCCGAGCGCGACGCGCTCCTGGGTCTCGCGCGCCAGGCGAACAACCCCGGCTGGTGGCACCACTTCGGCGACGTGATGCCCGGCTGGTTCCAGTCCTATCTGGGCCTCGAAGCGGCGTCCTCGCTGATCCGCACGTACGAGATCCAGTTCGTGCCGGGCCTGCTGCAGACCCCGGAATACGCGCGGGCCGTCATCATGCTGGGCCACGCGGGCGCGACCGCCGACGAGATCGACCGCCGGGTCGAGCTGCGGCGCCAGCGGCAGCAGTTGCTGGACCGCGCCGAGCCGCCGCAGCTGTGGGCCGTCATCGACGAGGCGGTGCTGCGCCGGCCGATTGGCGGCTACGACGTCATGCGCGCGCAGATCGAGGCGCTGATCGAGGCCGCAAAGAAGCCCAACGTGCGCCTGCAGATCATCCCGTTCCACGCCGGCGGCCACGCTGCCGCCGGCGGTCCCTTCGCGATCCTGCGCTTCCCGGAGCCGGAGTTGCCCGACGTGGTCTACGTCGAGCAGCTGACCAGCGCCATCTATCTGGACAAGCGGGACGACGTCGATCAGTACGCGATCGCGATGGAGCGCGTCTGCATCGACGCCGAGCCGCCGGCCAACACCCAGGAGATCCTGGGCAAGCTGCTGCACGAGGTCGGCCGGCTGGCCTGACGGCCGGTCGCCGCCCGGGGCTTGTTCGCACGACGACTCCGCACGCGTCGGCGCGCCTCCGTGGAGGACGACGCCTTCGCGCCATCTCCGGTGAAGGGCGACGCTTTCGCGCCTTCTCCCGTGGAGGCGGCGCGGAGCTGACGTCTCACATGGAGGCGGCGCGGACCTGACGTCTCCGGTGGAGGCGGCGCGGAGTTGATGTCACTCGTCGCGAAACAAGCCCCGCTATGTCACTCTGAGTGGTAGCCCGATCGGGTGAACCTCCGCTCGGGACCACCGGTTTTCACCCGAGCAGGTAGTCGAAGTCTCCGTCGCGGACGCCGCCGAGGAAGGCCTCGATCTCCGCGGGCGTGTAGATGAGGGCCGGGCCCTCGGGGTCGCGGGAGTTCCGCATGGCGATGCTGCCGTCGGCCAGCGCGGCGGTCTCGACGCAATTGCCGCTCGGGTTGCTCCGGCCGCTCTTCTGCCAGGTCACGCCCGCCAGCTGCCCAGCGGGCATGCCGTTGAAAATCTGCGTCATTGCTTGACTCCCTAACGATCAGACCGGTCCGGGAACCGGCGATATGTGTGTCCCGCGCGCCGCCCGCGGTGCAGATGCACGTGCATTTGGCCTTGCGTTCTCACATGATTGTGAGCATGATAACGCACGGACCCCTGCCAAAGGGGATCACGGAGGGTGACATCTTTAAGTAACCGGTCCGTCGCGGACGGGCTCGGGAAAAGCCCTCGACGCGAGGCTCTCTGGCGGGAGCGTCCCAGCGGGAGGTAAGGCACATGTCAGTCCCGAACGTCGGTCCGGAGCACGGCGGGCCCGTCGGCCTCGTGTTCGCGGACGCGTACCGCCGCGGCAACCCGTCCGTCCACCTCGGCGACGAAGGCACAGATGATGTCCGGGCCGCGTCCACGCGCGCCCGCACAGTGTCGCAGCGCTTCGGCGGGGTCCGCTATGCCTTGACCCGGAAGGAGTCGGTGCGCCGCCGGCACACCGCTGGGGACGACGGTGGTGAGCCGCGTGCGGGTCGATGACCACGTCCGCTGTGCGCGCCGGCGCCGGTCGTGCCCCGGCGAGCACCGTCCGGGGTGGGCCCACCTCGCGCCGATCATCCGTGACGGGCGGCTGCAGGTGAGCGTGGCCCGTGGTCCGGTCCACGTGTTCGAGGAGCCGGACTACTGCTGGGGGATCGGTCCGCTGGCGCTGCGGCTCACCCGGGTCGAGTGGGACCGGCCGGTTCCCTACGAGGGGGACACCTGGCTTGAGGTCGAGGGCCTGATCGTCGACCGGGTCAGCGGAGTGATCGGGCCCAGGCGTCAGGTGCTCGTGCGCGCGTGCCGGTTGCCGGATGCCCCGGAGCGCCGGCGGCCGCGGCTGCGCCGGATGGCCTCCGCCTAGGGCCCGGAGCCGGCAACGGCGCGCGGAGGCCGGAGCCGGCAACGGCGCGCGGAGGCCGGAGCCGGCAACGGCGCGCGGAAGTCGAAGTCAGCAACGGCACGGAGGCCGAAGTCAGCAGGGGCGCGGAATCGAAGCGCGAGAGGTCGGAGTCAGCGAAGGCGCCGAGACGAAGCGCCTATCGAAGTCAGCTCGGCTGAGCCGAAGTTGCAGTCAACGGAAGTGGCTTCGGCTACGTCGTCGTAGTGAGTGCACCGAAACGCGTGCGCGCCCGGAACCC
>CAKUMG010000845.1 GCA_934667465.1 uncultured Actinoplanes sp.
GAGGGACAGATTGACGACCCCCGCGCCCCGGGCGACCGCCTCGTCGATCGCAGCGGCGAGAGGCGCCTCGGCCGTGCCCCGGCCCGTCACCCGGATGGGCAGAATCTTCGCCTCCGGCGCCACCCCGGCCGCCCCCGCACCGTGCGCCGCGATGAGGCCCGCCATCGCCGTCCCGTGCCCGTCCGGATCGCCGCCCCCGCCGCTCCGGCCCAGGCTGCCGCTGCCGTCGCCCCCGCCGCTGCTCTCGCGGCCGGGATCGAGCAGATCCAGGCCGCGTAGCAGGCTTCCGTCCAGGTCGGGATGCTGGTCCACCCCGGTGTCGATCACCGCGACCGTCACCCCACGCCCCCTGCTGAACTCGTGTGCCCGCGCAATCCCCAGCGCCCCGAGGTGCCACTGCTTCTCCCGCACGCCGGCAGCCGAGCCGGGAGCACCCCAGGCGGCACCCCACCCGGGAACGCTCATCGTGGGAAACACGGCCCCGGCCAGGAACGCGACCACCAATGCCCGCACTCCCACGCGTGGCGCCGTGTCCGAAAGACGAATCCGGATCATCACAGCCGCCCGATGACGGGCCCGGGATCGATCGGGCCGGGCGCCACGGACGGGTGAATCACCGGCGCGACACCCTCCGCTGCGGCCCATGGAACGTCCGGAGCGAGCCGCAGCCCCGCCGACTCCTGGACGGAACCAGCCTGCCCGCCTGCCGCACCAGCAGCTCCGGGCCGGCCTGGCGGCATGAACGGGACCTGTCCGACGATCCCGCCGCCAGGGCCGGCACCGATCACCGCACCCGACGGCAGGACTGCCCCACCCGGCACCCCACCCCGTGGCGCCACCGGCCGCGCCGCCTCTCGTTGCCCGAGATCTCGCTGCCCGGGTGGCATCGAGGGCTCACCCCTCGCCCCGGGCGCCCCGGGCCCCGCGATCACACCTGGGACGAGCCCCTTCCCCGGCCCGGCGACCTGCCCCGGCGGCACACCAGGCGCGGATCCGCCCGGCGACCCGGCCTCGCCGAACGGCGGCACCGCCCCACTGACCGGCGGCGCGGTCCTGCCCGGTGGCAGCGTCACTCCACCGGGGACCGACGCGCTCAGCACCGGCCCGCCGGACCCGGGCCCGCTTGCTCCCGATCCGTCCGCTCGGGGCCCGACACCGGCCGCCGACACCGCGACACCGGCCCCCGGACCGCCCCCACCCGCCGTGGACGGCCCACCGCCCGCAGCTGCCCCCGCGACAACCGCGAGACCGGGGCCGGCGACAGGACCGCCTCCGTCGGCCGGCGGGCCTGCAGAACCGCCGGAACCCAGCCGCCCGGCACTGCCCGCCGGATCGGTGCCGCCACCGCCGTCGTAGGCACGAGGAATCCGCAGTGCACTCTCGGCGCTGACCAGCGTGCCGCTCAGCTCGATCATGATCGACCGGCCCTGCCGGGTGAGCCGCTCCTGCTCCGCGGACTCCGGCGCCGCCACCGGAACCGTCGCCGGCACCCCTCCGCCCGGGGCGGGCCCGGGGGTCGGCGACGGCGTCACGACGGCGTGGAGCTGCTGGTGGCGGCGGTGCAGCGGCTCGATGCGGGCGCGGGCCTGGACGAGCGCGGTCGCCACGGTCGCGAACGTCGCATAGTTGGCGGCCGCCGCTTCGTAGGTCTCCGTGAGGTCGTCGAGAAGGCGGTCGAGCCGGGCGACGTAAGCGGCGGCGGCGGGGCTGCGCTCCGGCGGCCAGAGCTCGCACAGCCGGTCGCGGTAGGCGGCGACACGCCGGCGGTGCAGATCGATCAGGTCGGTCGTGTCGCGCCAGCCGGCGACCGTGGCGAAGTGCTGGTCGGTGTCGTGGTCGCGCAGGGCCGCCCACATGCCGCCGAGGTCTCGGGAGTGCCAGTCGGTGCCGCCGCCCCGGGCGAGCATCAGGCGCCCCGCGGTCCGAGAGCGGCGAGCCGGGAGCGGGCCCCGGCATCGACCAGTCGGTAGTCTCGGCCGGCCTCCCGCGCCTCGGCGGCGACCCGGGTGGTGCCCGGCGCGAAGTTCACCGCATTCGCGATGACCTGGGACTGGGCGTCGGTCTGGCGGCGCAGGAAGTCGCGGAGCTCGGGGAAGAGGTCACCGCCGTCGGGCAGGCGACGGGTCATCACGGCGGTGACGTGCTCGAGGTGGGGGCCGAAGCCCTCGGCCACCTCCGCGGTCAGCGCGCGGGTGACATCCTCCAGACCCTGGAGGTCGGTCTCGATCGCGGCGTAACCCCGGAGCCACACCGGCCCCCGATCGTCCTCCGGAATCATTGCTGCCCTCCCCCGGTCGACCTGCCGTTGCCCGGAGGCTAGACCTTTTGGCAAGGTCATCTCGACCGTCGACGGCGAGCCTGTGGATAACCGGGAGAAGAGCGATGACAACCTGTCCCGTACGGGCTCAGCGTGGTAACGCCGATACCCGCCAGCCCGCATTCCGGGCAGCCGGCCGGCCGCTCAGCGTCCAGGGCGTGGCCGCCGGCGCCGGCGCCTCCGGGCCCGTGCCGCCGAGCAGGGCGACGACCAGGGCAGTGACCTCTTCGGGGGAGGGCTCGCCGCGGACCACGCTGACCAGGGGTTCCTCATCCATCGACCAAGCGTACGATCTTACTGAGAGTGACGCGGTGACACGCATCCCACACTCGGCTGATCGATTCGCTGTCCCTCGACCAGACCGGGTATTTTCTGCGTGATGTCTACTTCCCCCCCGCTTGTTGTCGCTGACCGCTACCGGCTCGTCGCGCCGCTCGGTCAGGGCGGGATGGGTCGTGTCTGGCGGGCGACCGACGTCGTCCTGCACCGAGAAGTCGCCATCAAGGAGCTCGTGCCTCCGCCCGGGCTGACGCCCGACGAGCGCCAGGAGATGCGCGAGCGCTCCCTGCGCGAGGCCCGGGCGATCGCCCGGCTCAACAACGTCAACGTCGTGCGCGTCTTCGACGTCCTGCGCACCGACGCCGACCCGTGGATCGTGATGGAGTACGTCCCGTCGCGCTCCCTTCAGGACATCCTGGCCGCCGACGGGCCGTTCAACCCGGTCCGCGCCGCCGAGATCGGCCTGGGTGTCCTCGGCGCGCTGGGCGCCGCCCACCGCGCCGGGGTGGTGCACCGCGACGTCAAGCCGGGCAACGTGCTGATCAGCGAGGACGGGCGGGTCGTCCTCACCGACTTCGGACTCGCGACAGTGCCCGGCGACCCCAACGTCACCCGGACGGGTCTGGTTCTGGGCTCCCCGGCCTACATCGCGCCGGAGCGCGCCCGCGACGGCACGGCCGGCCCCGGCGCCGACCTGTGGTCCCTCGGCGCCACGCTCTATGCGGCGGTGGAGGGCGCCTCGCCGTTCGCCCGCCCGTCGGCGATCGCGACCCTCGCCGCCCTCGCGACCGAAAATCCGCCCCCGGCCCGCAACGCCGGCCCGCTCAAGCCGGTCCTCAACGGTCTGCTGCGCAAGGACCC
>CAKUMG010000846.1 GCA_934667465.1 uncultured Actinoplanes sp.
CCCGCGACCTGTCGACCGGCGACCCGGATCTCCGGCTGCTGATCCCGCTCGCGGCGCACCTCGCCGCGGTCGCCGCCGACTTCGCCGAGCCGGTGGACTACTCGGTCGCAGGCGTGCTGCCCGGGCTGGAGCGGGCGGCGCGGGCCCGGTTCGCGGCCGACGGGGTGCCCGCCGGGGAGATCGCGGTCCTGCACGGCGCCCTCGACGCCATGGAACGGCTCCTTGTCACGAACCTGCGCCCCGGGGACGCGGTCGCCGTGGAGGACCCGGGCTGGGCCAGTCTCATCGACCTGGTGGCCGCGCTCGGGCTCACCGCGATCCCGCTCGCGGTCGACGACGAGGGGCCGCTGCCGGCGTCGCTGGCGGGGGCGCTCGCCGCCGGTGCCAGGGCGGTCATCGTCACGGCCCGGGCGCAGAACCCGACCGGTGCGGCCGTCACCGCAGGACGCGCGCGGGAGCTGCGTACGGTGCTGGCGGCCCACCGCGGCGTCCTGTTGATCGAGGACGACCACGCGGCCGAGCTGGCCCCGGTGGGGTTGCACTGCCTGAGCGGCGGCACCGAGCACTGGGCGTTCGTGCGGTCGGCGTCCAAGCCGTACGGTCCCGACCTGCGGATCGCCGTCCTGATCGGGGACGGGCGGACGATGGCCCGGGTGGCCGGGCGGCAGCGGATCGCGACGGGGTGGGTGTCCACCGTGTCCCAGCGCCTGCTGCTGCGGCTGTGGGAGTCCGGCGAGGTCGCGGCGCGGGTCGCCGCCGCGGGGGCGAGCTACGACGAGCGACGCCGAGCGCTGCGGGA
The DNA here is from genome assembly GCA_934667465.1 of uncultured Actinoplanes sp. Lineage (GTDB taxonomy): Bacteria > Actinomycetota > Actinomycetes > Mycobacteriales > Micromonosporaceae > Actinoplanes. The sequence continues at coordinate 800 of CAKUMG010000846.1, forward strand.
TGCCCTGGCGGTGCGGGGGGTCGCGGCCGGTGGGGCGACGGGCATCAACCTGTGGGTACGGGTGGAGGACGAGACCCACGCCGTGACGGCGCTCCGCGACGCGGGGTGGGCGGTGGCCGCGGGGGCGTTGTTCCGGACGGCCGCGGATCCGGGCGTGCGGATCACCGTGAGCCCCCTCGACGACGGCGACATCGAACCGCTCGCCGATGCGGTGGCGGCGGCGGTGCGCCCCTGCGGCTCGATCGGGGGACGTCGCTGGGCGTGAGCCCGGTCACCAGGGGTAGAACGGGGGGATGCCAAGGACCGATGCGCCCCTGGGCGCACAGCAGTTCGTCCCGCCGGACGCTCGCGAGCTCGACCAGCTCAAGGCCGCCGCGGCCGGCTGCCGGGGCTGTGAGCTGCACGAGAACGCGACCCAGACGGTGTTCGGCCGGGGCGCGGCGCACGCCCGCGTGGTCCTCGTCGGCGAGCAGCCCGGCGACATCGAGGACCAGAAGGGGCTCCCGTTCGTGGGGCCGGCCGGCCGCCTGCTGCGCGACGCCGTGGACGACTCGGGGCTCGACGCCTCGAACGTGTACATCACGAATGCGGTCAAGCACTTCCGCTTCGAGCTGCGTGGCAACCGGCGCATCCACCAGAGCCCCGGGCCCGCGCACATCACGGCCTGCCGGCCCTGGCTGGTGTCCGAGTTCGCGCTGCTCAAGCCCGAGCTCGTGGTGATCCTCGGCGCGACCGCGGGCAAGGCGCTGCTCGGCCCGTCGTTCCGGGTGACCCAGCAGCGCGGGCGGCTGATGCCGTGGCCCGCCTCCGCGCAGCACCCGGAGGACCTCCCGGTGACGGAGATCCAGGCGCTGGCCACCATCCATCCCTCGGCGGTCCTGCGCGCCGACGACCGTGACACCGCCTACCGGGGGCTGGTCGACGACCTCAAGGTGGCCGCCGCCGCATTGGCGTGACGCAGGTCTCATCGATTGCCCGCCGGGCCGGTTCCGGGGCGCGCGAGTAGGGTTCGACGGGTGCGGTTGACAGATTTCTGGCAGCGTCTTGAGCAGGCATTCGGCCCGGCATATGCGCGCAGTTTCGCCGCCGATCACGCCTTCGGGGACCTCGGTGGACGAACCATCGACCAGTCCATTGCTGACGGTGTTGACGCGGCTACTGTCTGGCGAGTTGTGGTCGCCGCGTACCCCGATCGGGTGCCCGCCCGCCTGCGCTGACAGCTCTTTCGTACGTTTGTTCTGGCGTGTCGCTCGATCCTCGTACAAGTGTTCGGCTATGGTCTGGAGTCGGCGTCGTTATCCACAGCTCGCGCCCGGGCGGCCGATTCTTGTCAGACCCAGCGTCTAGCGTGGCCGCGTGGTGAAAAGCTCATCGGCGAAGACGCCTGCGAAGTCGAATACAGGGGTGGCGGACATGGTGGCAGGACCTGACCGGGAGAAAGCGCTCGATCTGGCGTTGGCACAGATCGACAAGCAGTTCGGCAAGGGCTCGGTGATGCGGCTGGGGGAGCGGCCGGTGGTGCAGACCGCCGTCATCCCGACCGGCTCCATCGCCCTCGACGTGGCGCTCGGCGTCGGCGGTCTGCCGCGCGGCCGCGTCATCGAGGTCTACGGACCGGAGTCCAGCGGTAAGACGACCGTCGCGCTGCACGCGGTGGCCAACGCGCAGCGGGCCGGCGGCATCGCGGCGTTCATCGACGCGGAGCACGCGCTCGACCCGGAATACGCCCGGGCCCTCGGCGTCGACACCGACGCCCTGCTCGTCTCGCAGCCCGACACCGGTGAGCAGGCGCTCGAGATCGCGGACATGCTGATCCGCTCCGGCGCGCTCGACATCATCGTCATCGACTCGGTCGCCGCGCTCGTGCCGCGCGCCGAGATCGAGGGCGAGATGGGTGACAGCCACGTCGGTCTGCAGGCCCGGCTCATGAGCCAGGCCCTGCGGAAGATCACGGGCATCCTGAGCAACTCCGGCACGACCGCGATCTTCATCAACCAGCTCCGCGAGAAGATCGGCGTCATGTTCGGCTCGCCGGAGACGACGACCGGTGGCCGCGCGCTCAAGTTCTACTCGTCGGTCCGGCTCGACGTGCGCCGCATCGAGAGCCTCAAGGACGGCACCGACGTCGTCGGCAACCGCACCCGCGTCAAGGTGGTGAAGAACAAGGTCGCCGCGCCGTTCAAGCAGGCCGAGTTCGACATCATGTATGGCAAGGGCATCTCGCGCGAGGGCTCGCTGATCGACGTCGGCGTCGAGCAGAGCATCATCCGCAAGTCCGGCGCCTGGTACACGTACGACGGTGACCAGCTGGGCCAGGGCAAGGAGAAGGCGCGCGAGTTCCTCAAGGAGAACCCGGACGTCGCGGCCGAGATCGAGAAGAAGATCCTCGAGAAGCTCGGCGTGGGCCAGACCACCGGCGACGCCGCCGGCGGCCCGGAGCTCCCCCCGGTCGACTTCTGATCGGCGCTCATCGCCGGTGACACCACCATGACGGCCTCGGCCGGACCGCTTTCCGGTCCGGCCCGGCCGCTCATCCCGGCGGGGATCGTGTTACCGCAGGATTTGTTCCGGTAGGACCGAGGAGGCGCTCCGGCAGTGGCAGGGCGACGTGGTGCCCGATCCGGGCGCGGCTGGGACGCGATTCCTCCGCGCCC
>CAKUMG010000847.1 GCA_934667465.1 uncultured Actinoplanes sp.
GGCCGCGGCCCGAGCCGGATGTCGAGCGCCGGCTCGGGCACGCAGGTGGCGACGGTCGTGCCGCCCGCGCTGATCGGTTCGCCAGTTTCCTCAGTAGACAAAGGGCCATCCCGCCGAGTCGTAGCCGATGAGGTTGATGCCGAGGTAGGACGCGTTGCTGTCGGCGTAGTAGTGGTAGACGAGCACGTCCGCATCGGTGTCGGTGAACACCGCCTGGTGGCCCGGCCCGTGGATCGAGCCGTGGCCGGCGAGCATCTCGGTGCCACCGCCCGCGGTCATGGCGACGCCGTTGCGGTCGACGAAGGGCCCGGTGACGCTGGTCGAGCGGCCCACCATCACGCGATAGGTGCTGGCGGCGCCGCGGCAGCAGAGATCGAACGACACCCACAGGTAATAGTACGAGCCGTGCCGGGTGAGCGTCGGCGCCTCGATCGCACCGCCGTTGCGGCCCGCGATCGCGCGGACCGTGCCGTCCGAGCGCTTGCCGGTCGCCGGGTCGAGCGCCACCATTTTGATGCCCGACCAGAACGAGCCGAACGTGAGCCACCAGCGGCCCTGCGGGTCGACGTAGAGGTTGGGGTCGATCGCGTTGTAGTTCACCGCGGTCGAGGACTCGATGACGAGACCCTGGTTGGTCCACGAGCCGGAGGCGCCGGTGGTGCTGGTGGCCAGGAAGATCGCCGAGCGCTGCGAGCCGAACGTCGAGGCCGAGTAGTAGAGGTAGTAGCGCCCGTTGCGGTAGGAGAGGTCCGGCGCCCACAGGTTGGTGCTGCCGCCGGTGTAGGCGGTGGTCCACGGGGCGCCGCCGGGGAAGACCGCGCCCGCGTTGCGGAAGGCGGTGCGGTCGGCCGACGTCTTGAGCTGGATGTTCGGGCCGGTGTACGCGGCCAGATAGCTCCCGGACGGCGTCTTGACCATCGAGGGGTCGTGGATGCCGGTGTCCCCGGTGACGCGGCCCGGGTTCGGGTAGGCCGCCGCCGCTGCGGGCTGCGCGGCCACGGGCGCCAGGACCAGCAGCGTGACCGCCGCGGCGAGTGCGCTGAATCTGCGCATCTTTCCTCCTTCATATTGACATATGTAAATGAAAGCGCTCCCATGGCGGCCATGACAAGACCCGCGCGCCTCCGGGCGTTCCTCGTCGCGCTGGCAGCCGTCCTGCTGCTCGCGCCAACGGCCCCCGCCCACGCGGCGACCACCTTCACCAATCCCGTCGCGGCCGCGCCCTACGGCGCCGACCCGTGGATGGGCTACTACAACGGCAACTACTACGTGGCCGCGACCACCTGGAACTCGCAGCTCGTCATCAAGAAGTCCCCGTCGGTCGCCGGGCTCGCCGGTGCGGCACAGACCGTCGTGCACACCGGCACGGGCAACCGCTGCTGCAACATGTGGGCGCCCTCGCTGCACCTGCTCAACGGGCCCAACGGCCAGCGCTGGTACTACTACTACACGGCGGGCCCCACCGCCTGCTGCGACGGCCAGCGCTCGTACGTGCTGGAGAGCTCGGGCACCGACCCGATGGGCCCCTACCACTACGCGGGACAGCTGCAGGTGCGCGCCGACGGCGGCTGGGCGATCGACGGCAGCGTCGCCACGATCAACGGCCGGAACTACTACTTCTACTCGGCGTGGAACGGCAACCTGCAGAGCCTGTACGCGGCGCCGCTGACCAATCCGTGGACCGCCGGCGCGTACGGGAGCCTCATCTCCTCCCCCACGCTGTCGTGGGAGACCGTCGGCAACAACGTCAACGAGGCGCCGTACGTGGTGCAGCGCAACGGGCGCACGTTCCTCACGTACTCGGCGAGCTACTGCAACACCCCCGACTACAAGGTCGGCGTGCTGGCCTTGACCGGCGGCGACCCGCTCAGCGCCTCGTCGTGGACCAAGCGCGGCACGCCGCTGTTCCAGCGCTCCGACTCCGCGGGCGTCTACGGCCCCGGCGGGCAGAGCTTCTTCACCTCCCCCGACGGCACCGAGACCTGGATGGCCTACCACGCCAACGACACGGCAGGACAGGGCTGCGGGGGTACGCGCACCACGCGCATCCAGAAGGTGACGTGGGCCGCCGACGGGTCGCCCACCATGCCCGCACCGGCGGCGGCCGGCAGCACGCTCACCGGCCCGGCCGGCGACCCCGGCGGCAGCGTCACGTTCCCGGTCCCGGGGACCCGTTACCGTCTGACGAACCAGAACAGCGGGCTCGTGCTCGACGCCCAGAACTGCGGCACCGCCAACGGTACGGCGATCCAGCAGTGGGCGTCGCTGGGCAACGTGTGCCAGCAGTGGACGTTCACCCGCAACGCGAGCGGCTACTGGACGATCACGAACGCCAACAGCGGGACCGTGCTCGACTCGGTCAACTGCGGCGCGGGCGACGGGACCGCGGTGAACCTGTGGGCCGCGCTCGGCAACACGTGCCAGCAATGGAGCATCACCCCGATCAACGGGCGGTACCTGATCGCGAACCGGGCCAGCGGGAAGGTGCTCGACGTCGCGAACTGCGGCACGGGCAACGGGGTCGCGGTGCGGCAGTGGGCGTCGCTCGGCAACGCGTGCCAGGAGTGGCGCATCACGACCTGACGGTCTTATGGCGCCCCGCCGTCCCTTCCGGGGCGGCGGGGCACTGTTCCTTGCAGTTCTTACAGGGAAATGCGGCCTGCGCCCGCGTTCGCGGTGACGATGGACTTCACGTTGCTCGCGGCGTCGGCGGTGTAGGAGTACGGGATGCCGGCGACACTGCCACCGGTCTGGCCCGAACCGGAGTTGACGAGCAGGTTGCCGCGCGCGACGAGCGTGCCCGGGCCGGAGTCGCCCTCGCCCAGGTGGTACGGGTCGCTGACGCCCTCGAACGAGTTGTTCTCGACCAGGACGCCGGCGCCCTCGGTGGACGCGACGCCGTACCCGCTGTTGCTGCGGTAGTAGTTGTTGTAGACGTGCACCGGGTTGCCGAAGCGCACCCGCGGGTGGCGCTGCGTCGACGCGTCGAACCAGTTGTGGTGGTAGGTCACCCGCAGGTGGCCGCGGTCCTGGCTCGCGTTGTCGTCGCTGTGGCCGAGCAGCATGGACTTGTCGTGGCTGAACACCCGGTTCCAGCTGACCGTGATGAAGTCGGAGCCGCGCTTGATGTCGACGGCGCCGTCCTTGCCGTTGCTGAACGAGTTGTGGTCCACCCAGATGTTGGTGGCCGACTCCTGCACGTTGATCGCGTCGTCGTTCCAGTTGCGGAACGTGAGGTTGCGGATGATGACGTTCCGGTCGCCGTTGATGTTCAGGCCGCAGCCGACCAGCGCGGAACCGGAGTTGCCGATGATCGTCTTGTTCGAGCGGACGCGCAGCATGCCGGAGCAGTTGATGGTCCCGGACACCCGGATGACCGCGGCTGCGCGCGCGCCGACGGCTGACGTCAGCGCGGACGCGCTGGTGCCGGTGGTGGCCGA
>CAKUMG010000848.1 GCA_934667465.1 uncultured Actinoplanes sp.
GGCGCAGGGATCGCGACCGGCGGCACGGGCGCGGGTGACACCGGGACCGCGGGCGGGAGGAGGGCGGCGCGGCGGTCCCCGGGCAGGCGATCGGTCAGCGCCCGCGCGAGCAGCTCGGCGGTGTCGAACTCCTCGAAGAGCTCGCGCATGGCGACGCGTACCCCGAAGGCGGCTTCCATGTCCCGCAACATGTTGATCATGAGCAGCGAGTCGGCGCCCAGGTCGAAGAACGGCCGGTCGACCGGCAGCTCGCCGGGATCGGTGCCGAGGTGCCGCGCCGCCATCTCCCGTACCCGCGAAAGCACCGCGCCGTACACGTCGGCGGGCGCCGACGGGCCGGGTGGAGTGGTCATGGGCTCATTCCCTCCAGCGGCGAACGGCGACGGCACGGTGGCCGGGGAAGCGACGCCGGCGGCCGGGACGGCGACGGCGGCGGCCGGGACGGCGACGGTCGTGGGCGGGGCGACGGCGGTCGTGGTCATCCAGTGGCGGTCGGTGCGGAAGGGCGTCGTCGGTAGCGGAATCCGGCGCCCCGGGCCGGAGAGTCCGGTCCAGTCGACGCGGACGCCGTGGCACCACAGCCCGGCGGCGGCGCGGCTCAGGTCGGGACCGGCCGGGATCCAGGTCGTGTCCGGCCACTGGGTCCCGAGCCCGGTCAGCGTGGCGGCCGGCCCGAGCTCCACGAACGTCCGGTGCCCGCCCGCCCGCAGCGCCTCGACGCCCGCCGCGAAGTCCGCCGGCGCGCGGGTGTGCCGCCGCACGTGCGCACCGGACAGGGTCGTCCCCGGCGCCAGGACGAGACCGGAAGCGCCCGCGACCAGCGGTGTGTGCAGCGGCTGCCAGCCGAGAGTGTCCGCCAGGGCGGCCAGGTCGTCGAGCACCGGATCCATCGCGGCCGAGTGGAACGCATGACGCAGCGCCAACCGCCGGTACCGGATCCCGCTGTCGTCCAGCGCCGCGCACACCCGGTCCACCGTCGCCGGCCCGCCCGCCAGGACCTGGTTGTCCGGCCCGTTCCGCACGGTGTGGCTCAGCCCCGGCAGCGCGGCGCACAGCTCCGCCGCGACGTCCGGGCCCGCGAAGACGGCGACGGCGGCCCCGGCAGCCGTACGGGACTGCATCAATCGCCCGCGCACCCCCGCCAGCCACAGGGCCTCCTCGAGACCGAGCGCCCCCGCGAGGCAGAGCGCCGCATACTCCCCCGCACTGTGCCCGATCACGACATCCGGCCGTACGCCCAGCGCGGCGAGCACCCTCCCCTGGGCGACCTGCACCGCGACCAACGCCGGCTGCTCGTGAGCCGTGCCTCCCGTCCCCGCCAGCAGATCCGTACCCCACCACCGCTCGTGGAGCGCGGCACACTCGCGCAGCGTCTCCCGCCCCACGGGATGTTCCACGAGCTCATCGACCGCCCCCACGCCGCCGCCCTGCCCGGACAGCGCGAACACCACCGGCCCCGCCCCGCCCGCCGCCACCCGCCCGGCGACCACCGCCCCCGGGACCCGCGCGGCCACCGCCCCGCCGCCCGCGGAAGCGGAGCCCTGCGCCACGAAGTCCCGCAGAGCCGCGGCCGCCTCCCCCGCCGTTTCGCCGCGAACGACCACCCGCTCCGGGTACGCCCGCCGCCCCGCCCCGAGCGTCGTCAGCACATCCGCCGCCCCCGGCTGCTCCGAACCCTCCAGCCGCACCGCGACCCGCGAAGCCAGCCCCGCCAACGATTCCCGCCCCACCGCCGACAACGGCACGACATAACCGGCGCCCGGACCGGTGCCGCGGGACGGCGGGGAGGCGGGCGCCTGCTCCACGATGACGTGCGCGTTCGTGCCCCCGACCCCGAGCGCCGACACCCCCGCCCGCCGAGCCTGCCCCGCCGGCCACGCGCCCGCCGAGACCGGCAGCACGAACGGGCCCTCCCCGAGCCGCAGCATCGGGTTCGGCGACCGCAGCCCGGCCACCGGCGGGATCTGCCCATGCCGCACCGCGAGCACCGCCTTGATCAGCCCCGCCATCCCGGCGCACGTGTCCAGGTGGCCGATGTTCGCCTTGACCGCGCCCAGCGTGAGCGGCCGCGACCGCCCGCCGAAGACCGCCCGCAGCCCCTCGATCTCGATCGGGTCCCCGACGGGCGTGCCGGTGCCGTGCGCCTCCAGGTAGCCGACGTCGTCCGGCGCCGCCCCGGCCGCGGCGAGGGCCCGCCGGATCACCGCCGCGTGCCCGGCCACGGACGGCGCCGCGTACCCGGCCTTGTCGGAGCCGTCGTTGTTGACCGCGGTCCCGGCGATCACCGCGTGGATGGTGTCCCCGTCGGCGAGCGCGCGCTGGAGGGGTTTGAGCAGCACCGCCGCGACCCCGTTGCCGCCGACCGTGCCGTCGGCCGCCGCGTCGAAGGGGCGGCACACGCCGGTCGGCGAGAGGATCGACCCGCGCTCGTACCGGTAGCCGGCCACGCCCGGCACGTGCAGCGCCGCCGCCCCGGCCAGCGCCAGCTCGGCATCACCGGCCTGCAGCGCACGGACCGCCTGGTGCACGGCGACCAGCGAGGTGGAGCACGCGGTCTGCACGCTGACCGCCGGTCCGGTCAGACCCAGCTTGTACGCGACGCGGCTGGCCAGGAAGTCGGTCTCGTTCCCGATCGTGGCCTGCAGCGCCGCGACCTGGTCGGCCGGGTCGAGCCCGGACAGCTGCTCCCGCAGGTAGGTCCGCAGCGAGTACAGGTGCATCCCCGCACCGGCGAACAGCGCCACGGGCAGCCCGGTCCCCGCGTACCCGCCGTCCTCGAGGGCCTCGTGGCACACCTCGAGGAACTTGCGGTGCTGCGGATCCATCAGCGCCGCCTCGCGCGGGCTGACCCCGAACAGCTCCGCGTCGAAGCCGGCGATGTCGTCGAGCGCCCCGCTGACCGGCACGAACTGCGGGTCGTCGGCCAGGCCGGGCGGGATGCCTGCGGCCACCAGTTCCGTACGCTCGAAGCGCCGCACGCTCACCCGCCCGTCCAGCAGATTCCGCCAGTACGCCCCGGCCGTGTCCGCCCCGGGAAAGCGCAACGCCATCCCGATCACCGCGATCCGCCCGTCCCCGCCACCCGCCTCACGGTGGCTCGGAGCCGTCGCGGCGCGCCCCGGGGAGGTGCCCGCCAGATGGGCCCGCAGCGCCGCGGGTGTCCCGTGCTCGAACAGCAGCGTCTGCGGCAGTGCCCGCCCCAGCCCTCGTTCGAGCAGTGCATGAACCCGCAGCACCGCCACCGAATCGAGCCCGGCATCGTGAAACGCCACATCGTCCGGCACCCCACCCGGCACGGCCTCCCGCAACGCCGCGTCCACGACCGTATGAACCCCGGACGCCCCCGTCGGCGCGGCACCCCCGGACCCCACCGGCGGCGCCACCACCGCCGGCACCACAGACGACGGCGCAGCGACCCCCGGCACCGCAGTCGGC
>CAKUMG010000849.1 GCA_934667465.1 uncultured Actinoplanes sp.
GCCCTGGATGTAGTTCTCGCCCGCGGACGTCCCCGCCGACCCCACGGTCGCCGGATCCACCGCGCCGAACGTGCCCGCCTTGATGGCGAAGCTGACCGCGCCGTTCTGGGCGGCGAAGGAGCCCCGCGCCCGCATCTTGTCCTGGAAGCCCTCGGCCGTCTTGTGCGCCTTCTTCGCCTCCTTGAGATGCGCCTCGAGCTTGCGGAGCAGCTTGACCACGTTCATCAGCCGGTCCTTGATCCGGTCGGCCGACGCGGTGACCCGCTGCAGGACCTGGATCACCTTGCCCATCACCTTGGCGACCCGTTCGACGATGCGGGCGACCTTGGCGACGACCTCCGCGGACCGGGCCACGACCCAGGCCACGCCCGCGGCGAGCGAGGTTCCGGCGGTGACGATGGAGAGCGCGACGTTGACCGCGATCAGCGAGATCGCGTACATGATCAGGCCGATGACCAGGTCGATGATCATGTCGGCGCCCTCGACGCAGGCCTGGGCTCCCTGATCGAGGATGTCTTTGACCTGCCGGGTCGCCTCGGCGAGATCGGTGATCTGCACGTCGATCTCGTCGACCCGCATGCTGAACCCCGTGAAGGCGTCGTCGGTCCAGAGCCCGACCAGCGCGTTCCGGTCGTTGAGCTGCTGCTCCCCGATCGCCTGCACCTTCTCCGCGATCCGGACGTACTCGCCGGCCGCAGCCATGATCGCCTGCGGATCCCCGGTCACGGCGTGCAGGGTCTCGTTCGCCCACTTGAACGGCTCCTGCAGCACCTCCTGGACCAGCGAGGGGGTGCTGTAGAAGTAGGTCTCGAGCTTGTTGCTGTACGCGGTGCTCATCGTCCGCCGTTCACCTCGGCCCCGGCGAGTCCGTTCATCATCGTGGCGATCTCGCCGTCCGTCTCCCGATAGGCGACGGCCGCGTCCTTGACGGCGTCCGCGAGCGCGTTCATGACATCGGCCATGGACCCGAGGGCGCCGTTGATGCCGTCGACGTAGTCGCCGTAGGCCTCGTGGACCCGGTGCCCGATGCCCGGGATGTAGCCGAAGTCGCCCGGCGCCAGCCGGACCACGTTCATCATCGTCCGCTGGTTGATGAAGGCGTCGGCGCGGTCGTCCGACGTCGCGGCGAACTTCTCCATCGCGGGTATGTCGGCGCGAACTCCGTCGCTCATGGTCGTCCTCCCCGTGTTCGTGGTGCGTTTCTCAAGGTGCGGCGGAGCTGGCCCGCGCCGAGGAAGTCGACGATCGCGGCGTTGAACCCGATCATCGATCCGTCGGTGAAGGCGATCTGGATGTACGTCCACGAGAAGAGCGGGAACAGGGGTTGCCGGACCGAGGCGATCTGGTCTCGGCTCACCTCGAAGAGGATCTCGAACGCCCGGGGCTGCTTGAAGGCGCGCTCGTCCCAGATCAGGAACCGCCGATCGGTCACCGCCCAGATGCCCAGCGAGCCCTTGTCCTTGCTCAGTCGCCACAGCTTGCCCGCGACGGAGCTGGGGGCGCCGCTGCCTGCCGAACCCGACAGGAACCGGTTGATCCGGTCCGGGTTGCCGTGGATGCCCTGCCAGTCGACGTCCTGGACGAAGTTGTCGGACGTGGGCATCCGGCGCCCGTGCTTCGCCAGGTAATCCCGCTCGGACTTCGGGAGCTCGTGGTCCTCCAGCTCGAACCGGCTCTCGTCGCCGTTCCACGTGTTGTGGAACCCGCCCACCGACAGCAGCTTCTCACCGGGCTCCAGCACCGCGGCCAGCTCGACACGGTTGAGCCACTTGTAGAACCTGACATTGAACATCAGCAGGGACATCGGGGCAGGTTACAGCGCTGTTGATCTTTGGAGCTACCCCGTGGGGCGGCGGTGCGGCAGCGATCACGCCTGTTGCAGGGCGGCCGGGGCCGCGGCCGGGATCCCCGACTCGAGGACCTTGCCGGCCTGCTCGGCGGGCAGGGGGCGGGAGAGATGGTAGCCCTGGGCCAGGTCGCAGCCGAGCTCGCGGAGGATCGTCAGCTGCGCCGCGTCCTCGATGCCCTCGGCGACCGTGGTCATGCGCAGCGTACGGGCGAGGTTGATGATCGTGCGGACCAGGGCCTCGTCCTCGCGCGAGCCGGCCAGCCCGTCGACGAAGGAGCGGTCGATCTTGAGGATGTCCATCGGGTAGCGGCGCAGGTAGGCCAGTGACGAGTAGCCCGTACCGAAGTCGTCCATGGCGAGGGTGACGCCGAGCGCCTTGACCCGCTCGAGCTGGTGCAGGTTCTCATCGGTGTCGGTGAGCAGGACGCTCTCGGTCATCTCGAGGCACAGCTGGCCGGCGGGCATGCCCGTCTCGGCGAGCACCTCGGCGACCATGGCGGCCAGGTCGCCGTACTCGAACTGGCGCACCGAAACGTTGACCGCCATCTTCAGCGTGCGGGTGGTGCCGGCGCCCCAGCGGACCGCCTGGCGGCAGGCCTCGGTCAGGACCCAGCGGCCGAGCGGCACGATCAGGCCGGTGCTCTCGGCGATGCCGATGAAGTCGAGCGGCGGCACCAGGCCGCGCACCGGGTGGTGCCAGCGGACCAATGCCTCGAAACCGACGATCTCACCCGTACGCAGGTCGGCCGTCGGCTGGTAGTGCAGCGTCAGCTCGTCGCGGGTCAGGGCGGCGCGCAGGTCCGCCTCCAGCTCCAGCCGGTCGACCAGGCCGGCCAGCATCGCCGGGTCGTACGCCGCGAACGACCCGCCCTCCGACGCCTTGGCCCGGTACATCGCCAGGTCCGCGTTGCGCAGCAGGTCGTCGACGTCGCGGGCGTCGCGGGCGCAGGCGAGGCCGATGCTGGCCGACGTGCGCACCTCGCGGTCGCCCAGCTTGAACGGCTCGGCCAGCGCGTCGGCGATCCGGCCCGCCACCGCGCGGGCGTCGGCACCGGCCGTCGGCGACTCGACGAGCACGCCGAACTCGTCGCCACCGGTGCGGGCCACGACGTCGTCGTCGCGCACCACGGCCTGGATCCGCTCGGCCACCAGCTGCAGCAGCAGGTCGCCGACGTTGTGGCCGAGGCTGTCGTTGATCTCCTTGAACCGGTCCAGGTCGAGCACGAGCACGGCGACGCCGGGGGTCCGGTCGCGCCCGCCGACGGCCGCGGCGACCCGGTCGGTGAACAGCACGCGGCTCGCGAGCCCGGTCAGCCGGTCGTGGTACGCCTCGTGCACGAGACGTTCCTGCAGCTCGAACTCGTCGTGGACGTCGCGGGTGTTGAGCACCAGGCCGCGGACGGCCGGGTCGTCGAGCGCGTTGGTGACGGTGGTCTCCGCCAGGCGTACGCGGCCGTCGTAGTGCGGCAGGCGCACCTGCAGCACGGCCACCTTGCCGGGCACGGCGGCCACGTCGGCGAGCACGGCGGCGACCCGGCCGGCCGCGTCGCCGACGATGTCGCCGAGCTGCCGGCCGACCAGCGAC
>CAKUMG010000850.1 GCA_934667465.1 uncultured Actinoplanes sp.
ACATAGTCCCGCACGTCGTCACGCACCGCGTCGGCGTCCCAGCGAGCTTTACGCAGCAGCCGTTGCACCCGGTCCGGGGTCTCGTGGCCGGCCTGTTCGGCCAGCCACCAGCAGTTCTTCCGCCCGATCCCCGACAACAAGCCCGTGACCAGGTCCTTCGCCGTCGCCCGGGGCTCGACCCGGGCGAAACGACCCGCGATCCGGGTCAACGCGTCATCCAATATCGACTGCCACAAGACAGGGTTTACGCTGTCTCCCGCGGCCACTGCACGATCGTTGGTAGTCCTCACAAACCATCGATGATCATGCGGTGGCCGTCTGCGTCAAACCCGCAGCTCACGGCCGGTCACGAAGTGCCGTTGGAGTATTAGCCTGCTATTTGATCCTGATACTCGTAGGCCCTGACGAACTGGCGGCCGAACCCCCGGCCACGCGCGCGGCGTAGGAGTGCCAGTCGCCTGACGCGGTTCGTTGCCACGTGACTGCGCTGCTGATATCCAAACCAAGACAGCGGGCGAGTACGGCAGCCGGCAGCTCGACGGCGAGTTGGAACAGAGCGGCGGTGCGAGCGGCGTGGGTTGACATGCCCAGTACCGCGAGGCGGGTGCGGAGCATGGTGGCGCTGATCGGCTGGTCCCAGGGCCGGCCGGGGAAGATCCATGGGGTCGTGGCGCGGTCCGTGCCGACCCGCTGCGCGACCAGACTCGCCAATAGGTTCGCCATGGCCGGCGGCAAGTCGATCGGCGCGGTGCCGAAGGTGAGCCGGACGCCGGCGGAACCAGCGTCGAGGTGGTCGAAGCGCAGCAGTCAAATCCTCGTGGCGGTCTGTGCATGGAGCACCACGAGCAGCCCGGCCAAGCGATCTTCGATTGCCAGGGTGTCGTCGTGCAGCAGGCGCCGAGCCAACGCCCATCGTTGATCCGCCTCTACGGCCCAGCTCATCATTGACAGCACCGTGCGCCGTCGCGGCGGCTGCCCACGCTTGGCCTTGCCGTAGCGCACACTCAGCGACCCGAACCTGCCGAACTGCGGGGCATGCGGGTTACGCGCCCAGTCCACCAGATCAAGCTTCGCCGTCTCAGTGCGCCGCAACCCCCATCCGTAGATCACCTTGAACACCGCCGCGCCGCGGTACGCGGCCAGCGCACCCCTACGCCCTGCCCGGACCGCTCGGTCGACCTGGTCGTCGGCGTAGTCGAGGAATCGCTGCAGCTCCGCCGGATCAGCTGCTCTCGTTGCGCGATCGAGTCCTCTTGCAGCCCACGACCGAGCTGCTGCACCCGCCAGCCCCGCAGCATCGCCTCGACCATCGCGTCCTCTGGCCGCAGGTGCACCACACCCGCCGTGAGCTCCATGCGTGCCGAACCCCGGCACCTCGAGACCCCGACGCTGCACCATCCGCCCAGCCCTTCCCACGGGCGTTAAGTGCATCAGATGCAGGGACGGCGGTCAGTCACCAGATCAGGCGACCTATTCGAGAGGCACGCAGTACCACCGGTGGCTGCAGATGAGCGTCACCGCACGCCCGTCCGATGGGATCTCCGAGGGTTCCGGAAGCCAGCGGTGTGGTGCGAACCGTGGCAGGGCCCGAGCCCCCGGCTCCGAGAAGCCGGCTAGAGCTGCGCCACCCCGGCGACCACGGGCATGACGGTGCCGTCGTCGGGGACGGTGCCGTCCGGCCACGCGTCGACGCGGACGAGGCCCGGCGGTTCCAGTTCGGCGTCGCCGAAGAAGCGGAGGATCGCCTCGCGGGGGCGGCCGTGGGCGGCCGAGACGTCGGTGCGGCGGTAGAGCTGGGTGACCTCGGCCTCCTTGTCGTCGGCGGGCGTCTCGGAGATGCCGTGCGAGACGACGATGAAGGAGCCCGCGGGCAGGGCCGCGCGCAGGCGCGCCACCGGCTCGTACGCGTCGTCTTCCGGGACGAAGTGGAGCATGGCGACGAGGAGCAGGCCGACCGGTTGGTCGAAGTCGATGAGGCGGCGGACCGACGGGTGGTCGAGGATCGCCTCGGGGAAGCGCATGTCGGCCTGGACCGCGGCGGCCCACGGGTTGTCCTTGAGGATGTCGGTGCTGTGGGCGACGGCGACCGGGTCGAGGTCGGCGTAGATCACCCGGGCGTCGGGGATCGTGCGCTGGGCGATCTCGTGGACGTTGCCGACGGTGGGGATGCCGCTGCCGACGTCGAGGAACTGGCGCACGCCGCGGTCGATCATGTAGCGGACGGCGCGGGCCAGGAACGCGCGGTTGGCCCGGGCGATGTCGCCGGCCCAGGGGAAGATCTCGAGCAGCTGCCGGGCCGCCTCCCGGTCGGCGGCGAAGTTGTGGTTGCCGCCGAGCAGGGCGTCATAGATGCGCGCGCTGCTCGGCCGGGCCGAGAACTCGGAGTCCGCCGTCGCCATGCCGAGGAAGCCTACTCCATTGTGGAGACCCTCGGCCCGGCCGACCGTCGATTCGTGCGTCACGGATCCACCCTCTCTTACGAAGCCAGCACCGCGTGAGAAGCGGGGGAAGCGGGCGACGGGCGGCGCAGCAGGGCGGGGACCTGGTGCGGCGTCGCCGGCGCACCGAAGCGCACCCCCTGCGCCCCGTCCACCCCGGTCCCGGCCAGCACCGCCGCGCGCAGCTCGTCGTCGACGCCGTGCACGGTCAGCGTCAGCCCGAGGGCATGGGCGGTCCGCGCCATCCCACCGAGCAGGGCGCGGTCTGCTTCACAAGAGGCTGGGTGCAGCATCGCCGCCGGGGTGCGCAGCCCGTGGATCGGCAGATCACGCAGGTACGCGAGGCTGGTGTGCCCGGTCCCGAAGTCGTCCAGCACGATCCGGACGCCCAGCTCGTGCAGGGCGGTCAGCACGATCAGGCTGTGCGTGCCGGCCGGGACCGCGTCGAGGCCGGACAGCTGAAGGTGCAGCCGCCGGGCGGGCAGCCCGCTGCCGGCCAGGGCCTCGCGGACCAGTTCGGCCATGTCCGGGTAGCCGATCTGGTAGACGGGCACGTCGACGGCGATGAACGGCCCCCGCGCGCCGCCGTCCCACCGCATCGCCTGCCGGCACGCCTGCTGGAGCAGCCCGGCGGCGAGCCGGCTGGTCGTCTCGCGGTCGCCGGTGAGCTGGCCGATCCGGGTCAGGTCGAGGCTGCCGAGGTGCGGGTGCCGCCAGGACATCCGGGTGTGCAGGCCGGCCACGCGCCCCGAGCCGAGCTCGACGACCGGCTGGTAGACCAGGTGCAGCTGGTCCGCGCACAGGGCGTCGGCCAGGTCGGCGCGCAGCGTCTCCTGGCGGTCCTGGGTGATCCGGAGCGCGTCGGAGTGCCGCCGCACCTGACCGGGGCCGGCGGCGCGGGCGCTGCGCAGCGCGAGGTCGCCCCAGCGCAGCACCTCACCGGCGTCGACGTCGGCGGAGAGCACGGTCCCGCCGGCCGCTGCGGTGAGCCGCAG
>CAKUMG010000851.1 GCA_934667465.1 uncultured Actinoplanes sp.
TCGCGCTGCTCCTGAATGGACAGGTGCAGCTGGCCGTCTCGGAGATCACCGCGGTGCCCGCGGCGGTCTCCCGGCGGTTCCCGGTGCAGATAGTCACCTCGCTGGTCGCCGACTACGAGTCGCCCGCCGGGGAGTCGTTCTCGCTGGTGGTGCCGCGGGACAGTCCGATCAGGTCGTTCGCGGACCTGGCCGGGCGCACGGTCGCGGTCAACGGGCTGGAGAGCTTCTTCGACCTGACCGCGCGCGAAGCGGTCCGCCGGGCCGGCGGCGACCCCGCGGCGGTCCGCATGGTCGCGGTGGCGTTCGAGGACCAGATCGCGGCGCTGCGGCAGGGCCGGGTCGACGCGGTCAGCACCATCGAGCCGTTCGCCGGGCAGCTGCGCGGCGACGGATACCGCTCGCTGGGCAACCCGGCGACGGCCGCGCTCGGCCCGCGCAGCGTGCCCAGTGTCCTGATGGGAGCGCGGCGCTTCATCGAGGGGAACCCGGACGTGCTGCGCCGCTTCCATACCGCGTGGGACGAGGCCACGCGGTATGCCAACGACCACCCCGACGAGGTGCGGCAGGTCATCACCGAGACCACCGGCGCGCCCGCCGAGTCCGTCGCCCGGCTGCCGCTGCCCTGGTACGTCTCCGGCATCGACCGCCGCTCCGCGGAGGCGATCACCCGGCTGATGGTCCAGCAGGGCCGGCTGCCCAGCGCGCCGGCGCTGGCGGACTTCACCTGGTCGCAGGCCCCGGACGCCACCGACCTGCGCAACGCGCCTGCCCACCTCGAGATTGAGGGCTGAGGCGATGCGTACGACGATCCTGCCCCCGCTCGTCACCACCGCCGCGCTGCTCGGCGCCGCGGAGGCGCTGTCGGTCACCGGGGCCCTGCCGGCGGAGATCCCGCGGGTCACGGCCGTCGCCGGCTGGCTCGCCGGCAACGCCGCCTCGCCCGAGCTGTGGACCGCCGCCGGGCAGACCCTGGGCCACTGGGCGGCCGCGCTGCTGCTCGGGGTCGCCGCCGGCACGGTGACCGGTGCCGCGATGGCGGCGGTTCCCGCGGTCAACGACCTGTTGCAGGGCACCGTCGAGTTCTTCCGGCCGATCCCGGTCATCGTCTACCTGCCGGTCATGCTGCTGCTGTTCGGCGCCACCGCGCAGGTGGTGGTCCTGCTCGCTGCCGTCGCGGCGGTCTGGCCGATGCTGCTGCAGACCCTCTACGGCGTACGGGACATCGACCCCGTCGCCCGCGACACCGCCCGCGTGTTCGGCCTCAACGCCCGGCAGCGGCTGGTGTGGGTGACCGCGCCCGGCGTGCTGCCGTACTTCTCCACCGGGGTCCGGATCGCCTCCACCATCACCCTGCTGGTGGCGATCGGCATGGAGCTCGTCGGCGCGGTGCCCGGGCTGGGCAACACCTTGGCCACGTACGCGACCAACGGGCTCTACGCGGCCACGTACGCGGTGATCGTGGTTGCCGGGCTGCTCGGCGTGCTGCTCAACGCCGTCTTCGAGCGGCTCGAACGCCGGGTGCTGCGCTGGCATCCGGGCACCCGGGTGCGGGCGGCATGAGGCGCGCCGGACTGCGGATGGCCGTACCCCTGCTGCTTGTGCTGGTGTGGTGGACCACGTCGCAGGCGAGCACGTCGCCGTTCTATCCGCCGGCGACCGACGTGCTGCGCGCGTTCCGCGAGACGTGGCTGTTCGCCCGGGCCGGATCGGATGTGCTGCCCAGCCTGGTGCGGCTGCTGCTCGGGCTGCTGCTCGCGACGCTGGCGGGCGTCGCGGCGGGCGTGGCGATCGGCCGCAGCCGGGCGCTGGCCCGGGCGCTGAATCCGGCCGTACAGTTCGCCCGCTCGGTGCCCGGCACGGCGCTGGTGCCGATAGCGGTCGTGGTGCTCGGCATCGGCGACGGCGCCAAGATCGCGGTGATCGCGTTCGTCTGCCTCTTCCCGGTGCTGCTCACCACCGCCGACGCGGTACGGGGCCTCGACCCGCAACTCGAGGACGTCGCCCGCTCCTACCGCCTCACCGCCGGGCAGCGGCTGACCTCGGTGCTGCTGCCGGCCGCGGCCCCGCAGATCTTCGCGGGCGTCCGGACGGCCCTGGGCATCGCGTTCATCATGATGGTCGTCACCGAGCTGTACGCCGCGACCAACGGCATCGGCTTCGTCACGGTCACCGCGCGCAACTCCTTCGACGTGCCGCGGATGTGGGCCGGCTCGATGCTGCTCGGCCTGCTCGGCGTCGCGCTGAGCGCGCTCTTCCTCCTGCTCCAGCGACGAGTCCTGCGATGGCACGCGGGCCTGACGGAAAGGACCTGAGGTGCTGACGATCACCAACCTGAGCAAGACGTACGGCGACGGCGGCCGCGCCGTGGAAGCGATCCGCGACCTGACTCTGACGGTACGCCGCGGCGAGCTCGTCTGCATCGTCGGCCCGTCCGGGGCCGGCAAGACCACGCTGCTGCGCTGCCTGTGCGGGCTGCTGAGCCCGACCTCGGGCACGGTGACGCTCGACGGCGAGCCGGTCACCGCACCGCCGGCCGCGATGGCCTCCGTGTTCCAGGACTACAGCCGCTCGCTGATGCCGTGGTTCACCGTGGCCCGCAACGTCGGCCTGCCCCTGCGCAACAAGCTGCGCTCGGCGGCCGACCGCGAGCGCCGGGTCGCCGCGGCGCTGGAGGCGGTCGGGCTGAGCGGCTTCGCGAACCGCTATCCGTGGGAACTGTCCGGCGGCATGCAGCAGCGGGTGGCGATCGCCCGCGGGCTGGCGTACGAGCCGGAGATTCTCATCCTCGACGAGCCGTTCGCCTCCGTCGACGCGCAGACCCGCGCGGACCTGGAGGACCTGACCCTGCGGGTCCGCGACGACACGGGAGTCACCATGCTGCTGGTCACCCATGACATCGACGAAGCCGTCTACCTGGCCGACCGGGTGGTGGTGATGTCGGCCCGGCCCAGCGTCGTGCTGGACACGGTCGAGGCGGGCCTGCCCCGCCCGCGCGACCAGGTCACCACGAAGAGCCTGGCCGGCTTCGCCGAGGCACGCGCCCACGTCCTGACGCTGATCCGCAGCGCCTCGGCCACGGAGGTGGCGGCATGACCGAGCTGATCACCTACGACCAGGCCACGGGCGCCGAGTTCGCGCGCTACCCGGTGGCGGGGCCGGCGGAGGCGCGGCAGGCGGTCACGGCCGCGCGGGCCGCGGCCGGGCCGTGGTGGGAGACCGGTTTCGCCGGCCGCGCCGAGAGCCTGCGCGCCTGGCGCCGCGAGATGGCGCGCAGCCGCTGGGTCAGGGCGGCGGCGCGCCGCGCCCCGGAGCCGGCCGGCCCCGGGTCTATATCTCTTCCCGCGCAGCGGCACAGCGTCAGCACCGCGTCCGGAAGCGTCCGGCCCTCATAATGCATCAGAAATTCAATCGCGCGGCCCCGCAGGCCGCGCG
>CAKUMG010000852.1 GCA_934667465.1 uncultured Actinoplanes sp.
GCGCCGCATCGCGGTGTCGCCCGGAGCGGCCGTAGCACTGGGAGCCGCATCGTCGCTGGCGGGCATCCTGCTGACCGGTGCGGCCGCCTGGCTGCTGGTACGCGCGTCCTCGATGCCCCCCGTCCTGACCCTGTCCACGGCCGTCGTCCTCGTCCGTGGCTCCGCGGTGGCCCGCCCCCTCCTGCGCTACCTGGAACGCCTCGTCGCCCACGACGTCGCGTTCGCCCGCCTCGGCGTCTGGCGCTCCCAGGTGTACGCGTCCCTGATCCCCCGCGTCCCCGGCCCCCGCCTGCGCCGCCGCGGTGACCTGCTCACCCGCGTCGTCAACGACGTCGACGCCCGCACCGACGGCCTCCTCCGCGGCCGCCTCCCCCTGCTCACCGCCGCGATCACCCTCCTCGTAGGCACCGGCGTAGCCGTAGGCGTCACCCCGCTACTGGCCGTCCCCCTCGCCCTCGGCCTCCTGATCGCCGGCGTCCTCGCCCCCGCCCTCGCCGCCTGGCGGGAGGGCCGCGTCGAGGCAGCAACCAGCCGAGCCCGCGCCGAACTCCGTGACGCCCTGGTCGAAACCGTCGACGGCATCGAAGAACTGGCCGCCGCCAGCACCCCGGCCGCCGCCGTGACCATTCCGAGCAGCGCCGGCGCGAGCACCCCGGGAGTTCCGAGCGCCCTGGCGGTGCCGGAGCAGCGCAGCCGCGTCCTCGAAGCCCTCGAAGCCCGCGCCGCCCGGTCCGCCGGTGCCGCGTCCGCGCTCGGCATCCTCGGCTGGGGCGCCGCAGTCGCCGGCTCCGCCCTCGTCCTCGCCCACACCGACGGCCTCTCCCCCGAATGGTCCGCCGTCCTGCTCCTCGCCGTCGTAGCCCTCGGCGAACCGATCGCCACCCTCCCCGACGCCGCCATCGCCCACCGCCGCGCCATCGGAGCCAACCGCCGCCTGGCCGCCCTCGACACCCCGCTGCCCGCCACCGAACCCACCACCCCCGGCACGTCGCCGATCCAGGACGGGGAGCACGACGTCCGCGTACGCGGCCTCGTCGCAGGCTGGGACCCGGACCGCGAACCCGCCCTCCGCGGCCTCGACCTGGACCTCCCCCACGGCACCAGCGTGGCGATCCTCGGCCCGTCCGGCGGTGGCAAGTCCACCCTGGCCGCGGTCCTGGCCGGCCTGCTCACCCCGCGCGCCGGCGAGGTGTGCCGCCCCGCGCGCACCATCCTCGTCGGGGACGAAGCCGACCACGTGTTCGCCTCGACCGTACGGCAGAACCTGCTCCTCGCCCGTCCGCCGGCCACGGACCGCGAGCTGCGCACCGAGCTGGACCGCGTGGGCCTCGGCCCCTGGCTGGCCGCCCTCCCGCAGGGCCTGGACACCTGGCTCGGCACCGGCGGCAGCACGATCTCCGGTGGCCAACGCCGCCGCCTGGCCACGGCCCGCGCCCTCCTCGCCGACCCGGACCTGCTCGTCCTCGACGAACCGACCGAGGGCCTCGACGAGGCCGCCGCCGGCGCGCTGATGGCCGACCTCCTCGACGCGACCCGGGGCCGTACCGTCCTGCTCCTCACCCACCGCACCGAGGGCCTCGACCGCGTCACCGCTATCCACGACCTCCGCGACGGCCACCTCACCCCCGCCGCCGTCGCGGCCCGGGTATGAAAGCTCCCGGCCTCGGAGCGGGGTGAGGCGGTCAGGGGTTGCCGAGGATGGCGCCGACGGCCGCCTGCTCGACGGCGGCCAGGCATTCCGGCGTACCGTCGAAGTGGATCGCGACCAGCCCCAGCTCGGCGGCCGCGGCCACGTTGGCCGCCCGGTCGTCGACGAAGACGACCTGTTCCGGCGGCAGCCCCAGGACCGCGAGCGCCTTCTGGTAGGCCGCCGGGTCCGGCTTCGCCACGCCCAGGTCGGCGCTGAAGAGCCGGTGGCGGAAGGCGCTCAGCGCCTCGTGCCGGTCCAGTTCGCGGGCCAGTTCGCGCGGGGCGTTGGAGAGCAGCGACACCGGGACGCCCGCCGCGTGGACCCGGCCGAGCATCTGCATCGTGGCGTGGTCGAGGTGCAGCCAGCTGGAGACGTCGCGCTCGACCAGGTGCGCGAGGAGCTGGCCGCCCGGGGGCGAGCCGAGCACGTCGGTCCAGAAGCCGAGGGCGCTGAGGCCGCAGTCGTAATCGGTCCGGCAGTCCCAGTAGCGCTGCGTGAACTCGGCCGGCGGCACCCCCGCGGCGAGCGCCATCGAACGGACGTCGCTCTCGTGCTGCGCGACGCTGATCACCTCGCCGAAGTCCATCAGCAGATGCATCATGGCGACTCAGCCTCCCGGTCCGTGACATCCGTTCCGGTCCATCGGCCGCCACCCGCCCTGCATGAGAAAAACCGCACGCCAGGCGTGAGGCAAGCCGCGCCAGGCACGAGAAAGCCGCACGCCAGGCGTGAGAAGGCGCACGCCAGGCGTGCGGAAACCGCGAAGTTCAGCCGGGCTGCCGGTCCAGCAGGTCGAGCACCGCCTGCTCGGTGGGCTGGTCGACCGTCTCACCCCGCTCGTACGCGGTCACGACCCGCGGGTCGACGTAGGCGGACCGGGCGACGGCGGGCGTGTTGCCCAGCAGCTCCGCGACCTCCCGCATGGCGTGGGCGACGGCGCGCTTGCGGCCCGTCTTCGTCTGCTCCGGCCCGGCCGCGGCCAGTTCCCCGGCGGCCTTGACCGTGCCGTGCCACGTCCGGAAGTCCTTGGCGCTCATCCGCTCACCGCTGATCTCGCGTAGATACTCGTTGATCTCGTCGGCGCGCACCTCGCGCCACCGCCGCCCGGACGGGTCCCAGTACGCGAACAGCCGGTCCTCGCCCCGGCGCCGCCGCCGCAGGTCGCGCAGCACCTGGCACACCTCGCCGTCGTCGACAGGGTTGGCGTGCTCGACCCCGGACTTGCCGGTGAACTCGAGCACCACGCACTCGCCGCGGGTGCGCACGTGGTCGGGGCGCAGCGTCGACAGGCCGTAGGACGGGTCCTCGTCGCGCTGGGCGTACTGGTCGCTGCCGATGCGGAACATGCCCATGTCGAGCAGCCGGACGACGGCGGCGAGCACCCGGGCCCGGCTCAGCCCGCGGCCGGACAGGTCGGCGCACAGCCGTTCCCGGATCTCCGGCAGCCTCCCGGCGACGTCCGCGGCGTGCTCGAACTTCTCCGCGTCGCGCGTCGCGCGCCACTGCGGGTGGTAGACGTACTGCCGGCGCCCGGCCGCGTCGTACCCGACCGCCTGGATGTGCCCGCGCGGGTCCGGGCTGATCCAGACCTCGGTCCAGGCGGGCGGGATGACGAGCTCCTTGATCCGCTGTACGGCGTCCCGGTCGCCCAGCGGCTTCCCGCCGGCGTCCACGTACCGGAACCCGGTGCCGCTGCGGCGCCGGCCGAGACCGGGCTTGCCGAGCGCGCTGCGCCTGAGC
>CAKUMG010000853.1 GCA_934667465.1 uncultured Actinoplanes sp.
GACCACAGACGCGGTGCCCGCACCTGCCCCGGTCGCCGACGCGGTGCGCACCGTCACCTGCGTGCCGCGGGTCAGTCGCGGTGGGCGGCGACGTTGATGACGTTGCCGTCCGGGCACGGTCCGCTCGGTCGGCCGGCAGCACCGCGGCGCGCCGCCGAGGTCCGCCTTGCCCCGCCGCCACCGGACCTGTCCCCGCCCGGCCCGGCACAAGGCCGGTCGGGCGCGGATCGAGCACGGCGGCGGATCGGGCGCCGCGCGGCACAGCACGGGTCAGGCGCAGCATGGGTCAGGCGCAGCACAGGCGTGGACGCAACGCACCACAGACACAGCGCGGCGGTGCCGGGCGGCGCCGCGCGGGCGCGGACATAACGCACCACGGACACAGCGTGGCGTGGATCAGGCGCATCGCGGACACGGCGCAGCGCGGATCGGGCGAGGCACGGTCAGCCGTGGAGCGCGGATCGGTAGGCGGCGAGGATCTCGGTGGCGAAGCGGTCCGGCGTGAGCCGCGCGGCAAGGGCGCGGGCGGGAGCGCCGTGGCCCGGGTCGAGCAGGGCGGCGGCGAAGGCGGACGGGTCGGGGGCTGCCAGGCGCATGGCCGGGGCGAGGGGGTGCGCGGCATGCAGGGCGGGGTCGACCAGGACGAGGGGCAGGCCGGCCAGCGCCGCCTCGTGCAGGACGATGCCCTGGGTGTCGGTTGTGGACGGGAACGCGAAGACGTCGGCGGCCAGGTAGGCGGCCTGAACCTCGGCCGGGGTCAGGGCACCGGTCACGACGGTGTGTGCGGCGATTCCGGTACGGGCCACGCGCCGGCGCAGCGCCGCGGGGCGGATCACGGGGCCGGCGAGCACGAGCACCTGCGGATGGCGTGCGCGCGCGGCGGCGTACGCGTCGAGCAGTAGTCCTATGCCTTTCTCCGGCGCGATCCGGCCCACGAACAGCACGATGCGCGCGTCCGCGGCGATGCCGAAGCGGAGCCGGAAGTCGTAGGCGGGCGGCGGTCGCGGCCCCGGCGGGGTGGCGATGACGCGGATCCGGGCGGCGTAGGCGCTGACGATGCGGCACCGGCGCAGCACCGCGGCCGTGGGGACGACGATGACGTGGGCGCCGCCGAAGAACCGGTCCTCGGCGGCCTCGATCGCCGTGTAGCGCGCGCCGCCGAGCGCGGTGACCGCGTTGCTGCGCCGCAGCTGCCGCCCGTAGACGGCCGCCGCGCCCGCGATCACGCCCGCCGGGAGCCGGTAGAAGTCGGAGTAGCCGTGCATGTCGGTGTGGTACGTGCACACCGCCGGGATGCCGAGCCGCCGCGCCAGCGTCAGGCCCGCGGCACCGAGCGGACCGGGCGTGTGGACGTGGATCAGGTCCGGGCGCCACGCGCGCACCCGCCGCTGCAGCGCGGACAACGGGAACGGGACCGCCCGGAAGTCGCCGGCACCGGTGGGCAGGGAAGGCACGTCGATCCCCTCGTACGCGCCGGCGCCCGCACCGCCCGCGCTCGCGACCAGGTTGTCGTGGCCGCGACGGTCCAGTTCGCCGGTGAGCAGCCGGATCGACGCCGCGATCCCGTTGACGCCGCGCACCGCCGCCTCGGTGACGTGCGCGATCCTCACCACCGTGCAGGGTAGCGGGATCCGCCGCGCAGGCGGGCCCCGTCGTCACGATCTGCGCATTCACCGTGTCCCGGCCGGGCCCGATGCGTGGCGTCCGTCATGCCGATCCCGTGTCACGCCGGCGATCCCCGCTGGTGAACCGGCACTCCGCGGGCGGATTCCAGGACCGAGCGTGATCGTCAACCCCCGATCGGGTGACTACTTTTATCGAGGCTGATCTATAGCGTCGGATCCCGTGCCTACCGACGTGACCCGCCCGGTCCTGCCCGGCGACGCCGACACCGACTATGCGCGGTACATGCGCACCGACGAGCTCCTGGCGCTGCAACGCACCCCGGAGCAGTGGGTGCACCCCGACGAACTGCTGTTCCAGATCACCCACCAGAGCACCGAGCTGTGGCTCAAACTCGCCACCGCCCAGCTGCTCGCCGCCGCCGAGCACGTCGCCGCGGGCCGCGCCGGGCACGCCGAACTGCTCGTGCAGCGCGCTTCCACCTCCCTGCGCCTGATCACCGGCCAGCTGGACATCCTGCGGCACCTGACGCCCGCCGACTTCGCCCGGATCCGGCCCGCGCTCGGCAACGGCTCCGGCGCCGAATCGCCCGGCTGGCAGGGACTGCGCCGCGCCGCGCGGGCCCTGGGCAAGGCTTTCGACGTACGCCTGACGGCCACCGGGACCGATCTGGATCAGCTGTACGGTGGCGATCCGACCGCGGCGCCCTACCGGCTCGCGGAGTCCCTCGTGGAGCTGGACGAGCGGATCGCGTTGTGGCGCACCGAGCACTACAAGATGGCCACCCGGATCATCGGCCACGCCGTGCTCGGCACCCAGGGCACGCCCGTCGACACGCTCGCCCGGCTGATCGCGCACAAGCTCTACCCGAAGCTGTGGGCGGTCCGGACCCGCATCACCTCGGCGGCGGGCTCCCCCCTCGACACGGCGGGCCCTTCGCTCGACGCGGCGGGCCCCTCCTGCGACGCGGCGGGCTCACCTCTCGACGCGGCGGGCTCCTCGCTCGACGCGGCGGGCCCCTCCTGCGACGCGGCGGGCTCACCTCTCGACGCGGCAGGGTCCTCGCTCGACGCGGCGGACGGTGGGCGATGACGGCGGCGGTGACGGCGGTGCGCGCTTGGGGACAGGGCCAGGGCGATTTCCCGTACGCGGAGGTGCTCGGCGTTTTTGTCGGTGGCGGCAAGCATCGGGCGCCGGCGGCATTGCTCGATGCGCTCGACGCGGCACGCGCTGCGCGGCCCGGGGAGCTGACCGCGTTCCTGGATGTGCTGCTCGACAAGCGGGACGGCCGGTACGACTACCGCAGCTACCTGGCGCTGCCGCTGCTCGACACCGGGCGGAGGGACGCGCTCGTGGCGCTGCTGCTGGGTGACCTGGCGCGCTTCGAGACGGCGCCGGGGGCGTGGCTGCCGGAGCAGCGGCCCGATGCGGAGCTGCGGCGGAAGCGGCTCAAGCATGTGCTGCGGGCGGTGCGGCCGGCACTCGACCGGCTCGGCCTGACCTCCACCGGCGGCTTCGGGACGGGCGGCTGCTCGGTCGGCGGCTCAGCGACGCGCGGCCCGGCGGCGGCCCGGACGGGGAACCGGCTGGGCGGCCGGTCCGTATCTCAGCCCTGGAAGATCGCCGTCGCCGATGACGAGCGTGTCCTCGTCGTGCGCGGTGAACGTCACGTCGCGGTCCGCGGCCGCCTCGACCGCCCGGGCCACCTTGATCGTCTCGGCCACCGGGTCGCCGCTGCGGATGACCAGGTCGCCGCCCTTGCCGCGGAGCGTCTCGCGCAGGTCGGTCAGCGACTGGTGCAG
>CAKUMG010000854.1 GCA_934667465.1 uncultured Actinoplanes sp.
CGCACGCCCAGGCCCTCGGCCCGGTAGTGGTTGATCAGGTCCATCAGCACGATGGCGTTGGTGACCACGATGCCTACCAGCATCAGCACGCCGATCAGGGCCGGCACGCCGAGCGGCGTCCCCGTCGCCAGCAGCAGCGCGATCGCGCCGGTCGCCGCGAACGGGATCGAGATCAGCAGCACCAGCGGCTGGAGCAGGCTGCGGAACGTCGCCACCATGATGACGAAGACGATCGCGATGGCCGCGAGGACCGCGAGGCCGAGGTCGGCGAACGCGTCCGCCTGGTCCTGGCTGGCACCGCCGATCTCGTACGAGGCTCCGGCCGGCAGGGTCAGCTCGTCGAGCCGGGTGGTCAGGTCCGTCGTGACGGCGCCCAGGTTCGAGCCGGTCGCCGTGCCGTTGACCGTGATGGTGCGGTTGCCGTCGATCCGGGTGACCTCCTCCGGACCGTCGACCTGCTCGACGTCGGCGACCGTGTCGAGCGCGACCCGCTGGCCGTTCGGGGCCGTGATCGGCAGGGCGCGCAGCGCGGCGGCGTCGGCCGGCGGGGCGCCGAACGTCACCACCACGTCCTGGCTCGCACCGTCGACGGTGATCTGGCCGGCCGGCGCGGAGCGGAAGGCCCCGGCGACCGCCTGGCCGATCGCGGCCTCGGTGAGACCCCGCTGCGCGGCGGCGGCCCGGTCGACCTGCACGTCGAAGCGCGGCACGCTGGCGGCGAGCGAGGAGGTGACCTCGGTGACGTTCTCGGTCCCGGCCATGACGTCCTGGACCTGCTGGGTCGCCGTGGCCAGGGTCTCCTGGTCGGCGGCCTGCACGATGACCGACAGCTGGCTGCCGTTGAACCCGGTGCCGCTGTCGCCGCCGACGCTGATCTCGCCGGCGTCGGTGAGCCCCTTGAACTCCTCGGTCAGCTCGTCGGAGATCTTCGTGGCGTCGACGTCCTCCTTGAGCGCCACGTTGAAGCTCGCGCCGCTGGCCCCGCCGGAGCCGGCGAACGGGTTGAACTCGCCGCTGCCGACCGAGACCTGGTAGGTCTCGATGTCGTCGCGGGCGGCGAGCACCGCCTCGACCTTCTTGGCGGCGGCGTCGGTCGTCTCCAGGCTCGTGCCGACCGGCAGATCCTGGCTGATGGTGATGGTGTCCTGGCCGGACTGGTCGATGAAGTTGGTCTCGAGCCGGCTCGCCAGCCCGAGCGTGCCGATCAGCACCACGACGCCGACCGCGACGGTGGCCCAGCGGGTGCCCCGGCTGCGCGTGACCCAGCGGATGATCGGCAGGTAGCCGCGCTGCAGCGGGCTGCGCAGCTCCTTCTCCTCGGCGGCCTTGCGGACGGCCTCGGACTCGCTGCCGCCGGAGGCCGGGCTGAGGAACCAGTACGCGAGCACGGGCACGATGGTCAGCGACACGAACAGGGAGGCGATGAGCGCCACGGTCACGGTGATCGCGAACGGGGCGAACAGCTGCCCGACGAACCCGCCGACCAGCGCGATCGGGGCGAAGACGGCGACCGTGGTCAGCGTCGAGGCGACCACCGCGCCGGAGACCTCCTTGACGCCCGCCATGATCGCGTGGACCTTCTCCTCGCCGTAACCGAGATGTCGCTTGATGTTCTCGAGCACCACGATCGAGTCGTCGACCACCCGGCCCACGGCGATGGTGAGCGCGCCCAGCGTCAGCAGGTTGAGCGAGTAGTCACCGATCCAGAGCGCGATCAGCGCGATGAGCACCGACAGCGGGATGGAGACCGCGGTGACCAGGGTCGAGCGCACGGACAGCAGGAAGACCAGGATGACGATGATGGCCATCACGAGGCCGAGCAGGCCCTCCGTGGTGAGCGCGTGGATCGAGCGCTCGACGAACGGCGCCTGGTCGGTGATGACGGTCAGCGTGGCGCCGGACGCGGCCTCCAGCTCGGCGAGCTTGTCGCGCACCTCGTGGGAGATGGCGACCGGGTTGCCGTCGGGCGAGGCGGTGACGGCCACGCCGAGGCTGTCCTGGCCGTCGGTACGGGTGAACGAGGTGGCCGTGGTCGCCTCGGAGGTCACGGACGCGACGCTGCCGAGCTGCACCGGGCCCCGGGCGCCGCTCAGGTAGAGCGCCTTGAGCTGGTCGACCGAGGTGATCGGGGTGCCGACCTGCACGCTGAGGGTCTTGCCGTCCTCGGTCAACGCGCCGGCGGGCACGGACACGCCGTTGTTCTGCAGCAGCGTGGTGATCGACGCGGGGCTGGCGCCGGCCGCCGTCAGCTTGGCCAGATCGGGCTCGATCACGACCTGCTGCGTACGGGTGCCGGTGACCTGCACGTCCCGGACGCCCTCGATCGCGTTCAGCTCGGGCACGACGCTCGCCTCGAGCCGGGTGGCGAGCTCGTTCTGGTCGGTGCCGCCCGCGGCGGCCAGCACGATCGCCGGGATGTCGTCGGTGCTGCCCGCGAAGACCGTGGGCTCGACGTTGTCCGGCAGCTGCGACTGGATCCGGTTGATCGACGTGGTCAGCTGGTTGACCGCATTGTCGATGTCGGTGCCGAACTCGAACGTGACCTGGATGGTGGCCGAACCCTCACGGGTGGTCGAGGTGACCGACTCGAGGCCGTCGGCGCCCTGGACGGCCGCCTCGATCGGCTCGGTGACCTGCTTCTCCATGATCTCCGGGCTGGCACCGGGCAGGGCCGCCCCGATGAACGCGCCCGGAAACTCCAGCGAGGGCAGGAGCTGCTGCTTCAGAGATGGAATGGCATAGACACCGAAGGCGGTGATCACCACGGCTATCAGAGCGACGAGTGCCCGGTTCGCAAGACTGAGCCTGGTCAAGAACGACATCTGCTCCCCCGAAAAAGTTCGGTCAAGACATATAGTTTGCCTGACCCGAACAAATGGTTTTCCCCCGGGGGCGTGGGGTAGCGTCCCGTCACGAGATGGACGCTGCACGGCCATCGGCACGCAACACAGGAGGACCCGGTGGCCCCGGAAGAACGACTCATCGCCGACATCATCGCCGCCCAGCACCGGCTGCAGGAGCTGTTCGTGCGGGATCGGCCCGATCCGCTCTTCGAGACGCCGCTCACCATGCAGCAGCTCAAGATCCTGATGCTGCTGCACCGGTTCGGCGACACCTCGGGGCGCGAGCTGGCCGGGCTGCTGCACGTCAGCCTCGCCACCCTGAGCGGCATCATCGACCGGCTCGTCGCCCACGAGTGGGTGACCCGCGCCGAGGACCCGCACGACCGGCGGGTCCGGCGGATCAGCCTGAGCCCGGCCGGCAAGGAGATGATCGACAAGATCGTCAACGCCGGGGCCGACCTGCAGCTCAGACTGCTGCAGCGGCTGTCGCCGAGCGAGCTGGGCGCCGTGCTGGACGGGCTGAACGCGATGGTCCGCGTGGCCGCGGAGGAGGTCTCCGGCTGCGGCCCGGGTTCG
>CAKUMG010000855.1 GCA_934667465.1 uncultured Actinoplanes sp.
CCGACGACGTGGTCGTCCACCATCCCGGTCGCCTGCATGAGGGCGTAGGCGGTGGTGGGACCCACGAAGACGAACCCGCGGCGCTTCAGCTCGCGGGCCATCGCCACCGATTCCGGGCTGGTCGCGGGGACGTCGTCGAGGGTCCCGGGGCGGGTCCGCGGCACGGGTGCGGGCCGTCTCCGACCCTGGTCGGAGAACTACAGTCGAGGCCGTGAATCCACGACCCCTGTGGCAGTCCAGGACCGTGCCGATCGCCGCGACGACGACCGTTGCGCTGGTGCTGCTGGTGAGCACCACCGGCTCGCCCGGCACGGCCGCCGCGTGGATCGCGCCGGTGGTCGGTGTCTTCGCGGTGTCGGTCGCCGGGTGGGCGATCGTGCGGCGCCGCACGGAGCGGGTCGGCTACGAGCAGCGGCTGACCGCCTGGGCGGCGTCGGAGGCGGTGCTCGCCGAGCGGCTGCGGATCGCCGGTGACCTGCACGACCTGGTGTCGCACGGCTTGGGGCTGATCACCGTGCGGGCGGCGTCCACCCGGTCGTTGCCGCAGTCGCCACAGGTGCGCGCCGCGTTCACCGACATCGAGGAGGCGAGCCGGCACGCCACCGGTGAGCTGCGGCGGATGCTGACGGTGCTGCGCGAGCCGGATGCCGCCGCGCCGCGCGAGCCGCTCGACGACCTGTCGGTCCTGCCGGCCATCGTGGCGGCCGCGGCGACGGCGGGGGTGCGGGCGGAGCTGACCGTGCTGCCGCTGGGTGAGGTGCCTGCGATCGTGCAGCTGGCGGTGTGCCGGACCGTCCGTGAGGCGCTGAGCAACACGGCCCGGCACGCGGGGCCGGTCGGGGCGCACGTGCGGGTGCTGCGCGACGGCGACCACGTGCTGGTCTGCGTCACCGACGACGGTCCTGCCGAGGGCTGGCCGGCGCCGCCGGGCACCGGGCACGGGCTGGCCGGGCTGCGGGAGCGCCTCGATGGCCTCGGCGGAAGTTTGGCGGCACATCCGTCCGGTGGCGGCTACCGGCTGACGGCCCGGATCCCCGCATGAGCGGGATCCGGGTGCTGCTCGCCGATGACCAGCCGCTGCTGTGCCGCAGCCTGGCCACGATCATCGACGCCACCGCCGGGCTGACCGTGGTCGGTGCGGCGGGGGACGGCGCGCAGGCGCACAGCCAGGCCCGCGCGACACGACCCGACGTGGTGCTGATGGACGTCCGGATGCCGCACGTCGACGGGTTGGAGGCGACCCGCCGCATCTGCGCCGATCCGGTCCTCACCAGTTGCCGTGTTCTGGTGCTGAGCATGTTCGAACTCGACGAGTACGTCTACGAGGCGCTGCGGGCGGGGGCGTCGGGCTTCCTGCTCAAGGACTCGCGGCCGGAGCAGCTGACGGACGCCATCCACCGGACGCATCGCGGGGAAGCGCTGTTCGCCCCGTCGATCCTCACCCGGCTGGTCGGGCACTACGTGGCGGCGCCGCGAGCGTTCCGCCCAGGCCCGGAGCTGGCCCGGCTGACCGCCCGCGAGCGCGAGGTCCTGGCCCTCATCGGTGCCGGCCTGTCCAACGACGAGATCGCCGATGCGCTGGGCATCTCGGCGAAGACGGTGAAGACACACATCACGCACCTGCTCGCGAAGCTGCGGGCCCGCGACCGGGCGCAGCTGGTGATCGCCGCCTTCAACGCCGGGCTGGTGCAGCCCCGATGACAAGCACAGGGGCACTGCGCGCGGCGCCGATCCCGGCCGCGCCGCCACCGCCGGCGGCGACGGCGGCGAGACCAAAGGCGGCCGGTCAGGCGGCGGCCATGGCGGCGAGGTCGAGGGCGGCCGGCGGGCCGGCCAGGGCGGCCTTGGCGCCGGTGCCGAGGCGGTCGAGGATCTCGGTGCTGCCGGCCTCGAGTCCGTCGAGGGCGAGCCGGACCAGGTCGGACGGTTCGATCAGGACGTGGGCGGGCAGGTCGATGCCGGCGTCGCGGGCGAAGTCGCGCATCGTCTCGGTGGCGACCAGGCCGGGGACCAGCGCGGCGACCAGGGTGCCCTGGCCGGCCAGTTCGATGCGGACGCCGTTGGTCAGGCCCCACTGCGCGGATTTCGCGGCGGCGTAGGCGGTGTTGCCGGGCACGGTCATCCACGCCGCGGCGGACAGGACGTTGAGGATGGCGCCGCCGCCGTTGCGGGCCAGGACCGGGGCGAACGCGCGGATCATGCCGAGGGTGCCGTAGTAGTTCGCGTCCATCATCAACCGGATCGCGCCGAGGTCGCCGGTGACCAGGTTCCCGCCGGCGGTGGGGGCCGCGTTGTTGACGAGCACGTCGACGTCGGTGGCGAGCTCGGCGGCCGCGGCGATCGAGGCGGGGTCGGTGATGTCCAGGGGCAGGACCTGCGCGCCGGGGATGTCGACGAGCGACGGGCGGCGGGCGGTGGCGTAGACCTTTGCGCCGCGGCGCAGCAGCTCGACGGCGAAGTGGTGGCCGATGCCGCGGTTGGTGCCGGTGACCAGGGCGGTGGCGCCGTGCAGTTCCATGGGGACCCCCAGAAAGATGACCGGTCGGTCATGTTGTGAGCCGACCATAGCCAGAAAATGACCGAACGGTCAACTTGCTAGGATCGTGACCGTGACGACACCGGGACGGACCCTGCGGGCGGACGCGGCCCGCAACCGTGAGCTGTTGCTTGCCGCGGCGGAGCAGGAGTTCGCCGAGCGTGGCCTGGACGCCTCGATCGCGGACATCGCGCGCCGCGCAGGGGTGGCCAAGGGCACCGTGTTCCGGCACTTCGCGACGAAGGAGGAGCTGGTCGCCGCGATCGTCGCCGGGCACTTCGCGGCGCTGACGGCCGTCGCCCGCGGGCTGCTGGAGGCGGCGGACCCGGGCGCGGCGCTGCTGGAGTTCCTGACCGTGGCCGCCGAAGGGCTGCAGGAGCAGGACCTGACGTTCCTGCAGACGGTCGCCGGGGACGACTCGGAGGTCGCCCGGCTGCAGGATCAGGTGCACGCCGGCGTCGACGCGCTGGTCGTGCGGGCCCGGGAGGCCGGTGCGGTGCGCGCCGACGTCACGGGCACGGACGTGTTCCTGCTGATCTGCGCGCCGGTGCACGCCACGGGATTCCTGCGGGATCCCGAGCCGGGGTTGTGGCGGCGCTATCTCGGCATCATCTTCGACGGGCTGCGCCCCGAGGGTGCCGCGCCGCTGCCCGCGCCCGCACCGGTCTGGTCCTGAGGGCCGGCCGCGGCCAGCAGCGGCAGGCGCACGTCCGGTGCCGGGATGCGACCGGCGGCGTACAGGGCGGCTTTGATCGCAATGGGGTTGGGCTGGGCGAACAGGTCCAGGGCCAGGGGTGTGAGGCGGCGGCCCAGGGCTTGGGCGTGCGCGAGGTCACCGGTTCGCCACGCGGCGACCAGGGCGGCGAAAGCGGCGGTGTGCAGG
>CAKUMG010000856.1 GCA_934667465.1 uncultured Actinoplanes sp.
GCTTGATGCCGTCCACCCGGTCGGGGCGGGCCGCGATCAGCTCGGCGACGGTGTCCGCGGCGTGGGCGGGGTCGCCGGCGCCCCAGTAGCCGGCGAGCAGCGGGTCGAAGGCGGGCCCGAGCCAGTGCAGGATCACGGGCGTGCCCGACTCGGCGAGCAGCCGGCCGTAGAGGTCGAGGTAGTCGCGCGGCGTGGTGGCCGTGGCGGCGAGGTGGCGGCTGCACATGAGCACCGGGACGGCGCCGGCCTGCTGGACGTCGGTCAGCTGTTCGGCGTACGCCTTGTGGATGTCGTCGAGTCCGGCGGGGCCCGGTGGCAGCTGGTCGGTGGCGACGCCCGCGGCGATGGTGCCGCCGACGGCGGCGGCCTCCCGCGCGGAGCGGGCGATCAGCTCGCGGGCGGTCGGATAGTCCAGGCCCATGCCGCGCTGGGCGGTGTCCATCGCCTCGGCGAC
Source organism: uncultured Actinoplanes sp. (assembly GCA_934667465.1). GTDB lineage: Bacteria > Actinomycetota > Actinomycetes > Mycobacteriales > Micromonosporaceae > Actinoplanes. The sequence continues at coordinate 455 of CAKUMG010000856.1, forward strand.
ACCGAAGCCGTACGACCACAGGTGCCGCCGGAACGCGAGGGTGGCGTCCCAGTCGGGGGCGGCGGGGGCGCCCGGCACGTTCTCGGCGGCCGGGTCGGCGACGACGTGCGCGGCGGCGTACGCGATCCGGCTCGTGAAGCGTGGCCCCGGCTCGGCCCACTCCGCTCCCGCGCCGGTCAGTTCGTGCCGGGTCCCGCCGGGCAGCCGTACGGTGGTGCTCATCGGTCGAGCTCCGGGATCTCGAGGCGGCGGCCCTCGCGCGCGGACCGCAGGCCGAGCTCGGCGAGCTGCACGCCGCGGGCGCCGGCCCAGAGGTCCCAGGTGTAGGGGGCGTCCTCGGCGACGTGGCGCAGGAACATCTCCCACTGCGCCTTGAAGCCGTTGTCGTACTCCTCGTTGTCGGGCACCTCCTGCCACTGGTCGCGGAACGCGTGGGTGACCGGCAGGTCCGGGTTCCACACCGGCTTGGGCGTGGTGGCGCGGTGCTGGATGCGGCAGCCGCGCAGCCCGGCGACGGCGCTGCCCTCGGTGCCGTCGACCTGGAACTCGACGAGCTCGTCGCGGTTCACCCGGACGGCCCACGAGGAGTTGATCTGGGCGACGATGCCGCCGTCGAGCTCGAAGATGCCGTACGCGGCGTCGTCCGCGGTCGCCTCGTAGGGCTCGCCGTGCTCGTCCCAGCGGCGCGGGATGTGCGTGGTGACGTGCGCGCTGACCGTGCGGACCGGCCCGAAGATCTGCTCGAGCACGTAGTGCCAGTGCGGGAACATGTCGACGACGATCCCGCCGCCGTCGGCGCTCCGGTAGTTCCAGCTGGGGCGTTGCGCGGCCTGCCAGTCGCCCTCGAACACCCAGTAGCCGAACTCGCCGCGCACGGACAGGATCCGGCCGAAAAACCCGCCGTCGACCAGGCGCTGAAGCTTGCGCAGGCCGGGCAGGAAGAGCTTGTCCTGTACGGCGCCGTGTTTGATCCCGGCGGCGTCGGCGGCCCGCGCGAGCGCGATCGCGCCCTGAAGGGTCGTCGCGGTGGGCTTCTCGGTGTAGATGTGCTTGCCGGCGTCGATGGCGAGCGACAGGGCCTTCTCGCGCTCGCTGGTGACGAGCGCGTCGAAGTAGATGCTGACGTCGGGGCGGGCGAGGGCCGCCTCGAGGTCGGTGCTCCACTCGGTGAGGCCGTGCCGGGCGGCGAGCTCGCGCAGCTTGTCCTCGCTGCGCCCGACGAGGATCGGCTCGGGCCACAGCACCCGCCCGTCGCGCAGCGGCAGCCCGCCGGCCTCGCGGATCGCCAGCACGGAGCGGACCAGATGCTGGCGGTAGCCCATCCGGCCGGTCACACCGTTCATCACGATGCCGGCGGTGAGGCGTTCGGTCACGGCGAACCTCCCGAGGTAAGCGCTTTCCTGGAGCCTAGCGGCGGCGGATCGGCGCGGGCAAGAGCCGGGCCTCACGGGGCCCGGTGACCGGGCGGTCGGTTAGGGTGGTGCCGTGGCGACTCTGGCGGACGTCGCGCGGCGGGCGGGCGTCTCCACCGCCACCGTGTCGCGCATCATCAACAACAGCCCCAAGCCGGTGGCCGAGGCGCTGCGCGAGCGGGTGCTGGCCGCCGTGGCCGAGCTCGACTTCGTCCCCAACGCGAACGCCCAGCAGCTCGCCCGCGCCGACCGCACCGCGGTGGGCGTGATCGTGCACGACGTGTCCGATCCCTACTTCGCCGAGATCACCCGGGGCCTGCAGCGGGTGGCGACCGAGCACGGGCGGCTCGTCATCATCTGCAACAGCTACCGCGACCCCGAGCGCGAGCTGGCCTATGTCGACCTGCTGCACGCGCACCGGACCGCCGCCATCGTCCTGGCCGGCTCGGGCTACGTCGACCCGGGCACGACCGAGCGCCTCGAGCGCAAGCTGCGGCTGTTCGAGGCAACCGGCGGCCGGGTCGCGGTCATCGGCCGGCACGAGCACGCCGGCGACGCGATCGTGCCCGAGAACGAGCACGGCGGCCGGCTCGCCGCCGACGCCCTCTACCGGCTGGGCCACACCGCCGTCGGCGTGATCGCCGGCCCGGCCCACCTGACCACCACCACCGACCGCCTCACCGGCGTGCGCGCCGCCGCCCGCGCCCACGGCCGCAGGCTCACGGCCCGCCACATCGAGTACGCCGACTTCGACCGCGCCGGCGGCATGGCGGCCACCGCCCGCCTCCTCGACCGCCACCCCGGCCTCACCGCGATCGTCGCCCTCAACGACTCGATGGCCGTCGGCGCCCTCGCCTGCCTGCGCGACCGAGGCCTCGACGTCCCGGGCCGGATCAGCGTCATCGGCTTCGACGACATGCCCATCTCCGTCGACGTGACCCCGCCGCTGAGCACCGTCCGCCTGCCCCTGGAGGAGATCGGCGTCCGGGCCATGTCCCTCGCCCTCACCACCACCCCGGGCGACCGCCGCGTCGAGCACGCCGCCGCCGAACTCGTCCTCCGCGGCACCACCGCCCCTCCCCCGCCCTGACCGGGTGCTGAGCGCGGTCAGCGCACGGTCACCCCGGCCCCGGTGACCGGCGGCACCGGGTCGAGCACCCCCTCGAGCCCGTTGAGCCGCAGCACCGTCGCGCCGCGCAGGTGCGCGGCGTCCGTGTCGCCGTTCCCCTCGTACTTCAGGAAAGCCACCTGCTCGGTCCACTCCAGATCCGTCCCGCCCGTCCCGGCGGGTGCGAACCGGACCGTGACCAGGGCGGTCCACCGCAGCCGCCCGTCGACGACGGTCTCGTAGCCGTACACGATCCGCTGCGCCGCCCGGATGTCGAGATACCACAGCCGGTACCCGAGCTTCTCCGGCACCGCATCCGCCGGCCGGAACGTCGCCCGCGCCGTCTCACCGCCACCCACCCGGAAGTCGTGCTCGTAGCTCGCCCCGCTCCCGGGCAGCCGGAACCACCGCCGCCGCAGCCCGTCCTCGGCGAACGCCGC
>CAKUMG010000857.1 GCA_934667465.1 uncultured Actinoplanes sp.
CCCAAGAAAATGTGGTGGCGGGCTTCTCGACGCACCCTGACTGGGACCACCTGCTCTGGCACACCCGGCTCGGCCCGGCCCCGCGCTACGGCACGGAGCGGTGCGCAGCCGTCGCGCGCGAGGAGCTGGCCGACCCGCAGGCCAAGGCCCGCATCATCGAGCACCTGGAACCGACGGGCATCGCCGCCGAGATGTCACTGGAGTCGTACGGGTTGATCGCCGGCCTGCCGGCCGGCGCGGCCCGGATCCCGTGGGACGGACCGCCCGCCCGGATCCTCGAGCACCGCGCCCACGCGCCGGGCCACGCGGCGCTGCTCCTCGAGGACAGCGGCGTGCTCATCGCCGGGGACATGCTCTCCGACGTGCTGATCCCGATGCTGGACGTCGAGGGCGCCGACCCGATCGAGGACTACCTGGACGCGTTGCGGCTGCTGGAGGACGCGGCGGGCGACGCCACGGCCGTAATCCCCGGCCACGGGTCGGTGGGCGGGCGTGAGGAGACGCGAGACCGGATCGAGCGCGACCGGGCCTATGTGCTGGCCCTGCGCGACGGGCGCACGCCCGACGACCCCCGGATCGGCCCCGGGGCCGCCCCCGGCTGGGAATGGGTGAGCGACGTGCACGAGGGGCAGCTCCAGCGCCTCAGACAGCGCCGATGACCGAGAGCAGCTGCAGCTTCTCGTAGCTCTCCGAGCCCGGCGCGGCCGTGTAGACCAGCAGGTGGTGCGAGTCCTCCGGGTCGGTGAGCGTCTGGCAGTCGAGGTCGATCCGGCCCAGCTCGGGGTGGATGAACGTCTTGCCGCGGCGCGGGCGCAGGCCGATCTGGTGCTCGGCCCAGAGCTCGCGGAACTCTTCGCTCTCCACGAGCAGCAGGTCGGCGAAGCGGGCCGCGCGGGACTGCGGGCCGCGCACGGTGACCAGGCCGCGCAGCCCCGAGGCCCAGAGGCGGGAGAGGAAGTCGTGATCCTCCGGCGCGTACATCTCGCGGCTTTTCGGTTGGGTGAACCAGCGGTAGCCGATGCTGCGCTCGGGTCCGGTCCAGCGGGTCAGGTCGCCGGTCAGCGCGACGCCCAGCGGCGTCTGGCGCAGGGTCTCGCCGAGTTCCGTGACGATCTCGGCCGGGGTGTCGCTGAGGCGGTCGAGGATGCGCAGCATGCCGGGGCCGATGTGTTCGCCGGCCTCGTGCCGGGTCGGCGGGTTGTGGCCGGCCAGCCGGAACAGGTGGTCGCGCTCGTCGTGCGAGAGGTGCAGGCCCTGGGCGATGGAGGCGATCATCTGTACGGACGGCTGGGGGCCCCGCTCGCGTTCGAGTCGCGCGTAGTAGTCGGTCGACATGTGGCACAGGGCGGCCACCTCCTCGCGCCGGAGCCCGTTGGTCCGGCGGCGCCGCCCGCGGGGGAGGCCGATGTCCTCCGGCTGCAACGACTCCCGCCGCCGCCTGAGGAACTCCGCCAGCCCGGTCCGGTCGATCACCATGCCACCTTTCTACCGTGCGGGGTGAGAGCGCATCCACGGTCTGGTGATCCCCCTTTGCGAGGGGCGGATCGGGCGGCCTCGAATAACGCCGCTGCTCGCCGCGCGCCCCGAGGTCGGCCGCGGCCGCGACACCGCCGGATGCCGGATCATCGGCACGATGGGCAGCCTCGGGATCATCGTCGGCACTGCGCACACCGCGATGCTTCCCGCCCGGTACGCCGCGACGTCCCCGGAAGCGCGGGACGGCCACTAGTACGGGCCGCGCGGGTTCGGGAACCTCGGTGGCCCGCCGGCGGAGCAGAAGCTCCACCCGCGGCTGCGCAGCACCGAGGACGCCGCGCGCATCTGGCGCGTCTCCCAGCAGCTGACCCGGGTGTCCCTACCGTCGGCTTGATCCCACCGCGACGGCGGGCCGCTTCCCGCCGGCATGTGACGGGGAGCACCATACCTACTGACCGACCATTGTTGCCGCCCCTATTCCACTTCGGACCCGGGGCGTGGCGAATGCCGGAGTAATACGCTTCAGAAATGCGGAATCCACGGTTCTCCGCGCAGGTGTTGCTCCTCCTCGCGAACACCCTTCTCGTGCAGGCCGTGACCTTCATGCTGCGCCCCGCGTCGACGTACCAGGCCCTGGAGCTCGACGTCCCCGCCGCCTGGCTCGGGGTGCTCGGCGCCAGCTTCGCGCTCGCGCCGCTCGCGCTCGCCGTGCCGTCCGGGCAGGCCGTCGACCGGCTGGGGGAGCGGCGCATCGTCGTGGCCGGCTCGGTCCTCCTGATCGGCGCGGCGGCCTGCTTCGCGCTGGCCGGACGCTCGGTCGCCGGGCTGGTGGCCGCGAGCACGCTGCTCGGCACCGGCCACCTCTGCTCGGTCGTCGGCCAGCAGGCGCTGGTGGCCAACAGCACGGCGGCGGACCGGTACGACACCGCGTTCGGCCACTACGCGTTCGTGGCGTCGGTCGGCCAGGCGCTCGGGCCCGGGCTCATCGTGCTGTTCGGCGGGCGCGCCCCGATCCCCGACACGGGCGCCATCTTCGTGGCCGCGGTCGTCCTCTGCGTACCGCTGCTGGTTGCCGCTCTTTTCCTGCGCTCGTCACCGGCGCACGAGCCCGGCACGGCCCGCGCCCGCGGGGGCATGGCCTCGCTGCTGCGGCAGCCCGGCCTGGCCCGGGCCCTGCTGGTGAGCTGCATCGTGCTCGCCGCCATCGACATAACGCTGGTCTATCTGCCGGCGCTGGGCACCGAGCGGGGCATCGCGGCCGCGGCCATCGGCGCCCTGCTCACCGCGCGGGCCATCGCCTCGATGATCTCCCGCCTGTTCCTGGGCCGGCTGGCGGCCGCGTTTGGCCGGGGGCGGCTGCTGACGGGCACCGCCGTGCTCTCCGCGGCAGGCCTGGCCCTGCTGCTCCTGCCCATGCCGGTGTGGCTGATGGGCGTCGTCGTGGTCGTGGCCGGCTTCGGGCTGGGCGCCGGCCAGCCCCTGACCATGTCCTACCTGGCCGAGGCGGCGCCGCCGGGGCTGCGCGGGCGGGCGATGTCGCTGCGCCTCACCGGCAACCGGCTCGGCCAGGTGCTGATCCCGAGCATGGCCGGCGTCCTGGCCGCCGGGGCGGGCGCCGCGGGCGTCCTCGCGCTGACGGCCGTGGGACTGGCCGGCGCGGCGGTCGCCGCCACCGGCCTGTACCGCGCGCACGGCCCGCCCCCCTAACCGGCCCGTCGGCGACCAGGGCCCCCCGGCGGGCGACGCGCCGGGGTGGGGGACTGGCTCGTGGTTCCCGGTTTTCCCGGTCGCCGCGGGACAATGGCGAGCGCCCCGGACGAGGAGGCCGCCACCGACCTGGCGCCCGCGGACCGGGGGTGGCAGGGGTTGGCAAGAGGCCGTCGCGGCGGGCATCTTGTGACTCGGGACGACGAAGGGGCGAGACGTGCTGAACTGG
>CAKUMG010000858.1 GCA_934667465.1 uncultured Actinoplanes sp.
GCCACCCGGTTGTCGTTCTGCGCTCGGGGCCCGGCAACCGCCGGGCCCCGCTGCGTCACCAGGGCAGGCGGCAGTGCCGTACCGTCCGCTCCACCGGCATCCGCACCGGCCGGGCGCTCGCCATCCGCTCCGGCGTCCAGTACTCCGCGGCGGCACTCGGATCGGTAGCCACCGGACTGCCCGCCGACTCACCGTCCCGGCTGCAGTCCCGCCCGGTCACCCACCACGCCGCCGCGCCGCCCAGCACCACCGCGACGGCCGCGGCCGCCCACCATCGTTTCCCCACGGTCCCCGCACCCCCCGCTGCCCGCCCGGACCCCGCGGACTGTAACGCCCGGACGCCGGGCGCGGGATCGGAGAAGCCGGCAGGAATGTGACGCGGGGGATAGGTGGCGCGGTCGGCGCCACGGGGAGGGGAAGGGCCGATAAGCTGAGGCCGTATCGCGGTCGCCGCCCGCCCGCCGCGCCCGTCGGCATCGTCGCCGGACAGGTCGCGCGGCCCGCGCCGTCCGTTTGCAACCACCCTGACGGGGGTCGGCCGGCGGGCCGACCCGGAAGAGAGACTAGCCTGATGGCTGTGACACGCCGCGCAAAGATCGTCTGCACCATGGGGCCCGCCACCGCCTCGCCCGAGCGGATGCTCGGCCTGGTCGAGGCCGGGATGGACGTGGCTCGCATGAACTTCAGCCACGGCAGCCACGAGGACCACCAGAAGGTCTACGAGACCGTCCGGACCGCCGCCCAGCAGACCGGGCGCGCCGTCGCGGTCCTCGCCGACCTGCAGGGGCCCAAGATCCGCCTCGGCAAGTTCGCCGACGGCCCGCACCGCTGGGAGAACGGCGACGTCGTCACCATCACCAGCGACGACATCGTGGGCACCAAGGATCGGGTCGCCTGCACCTACCGCAAGCTGCCGCAGGAGGTCAAGGTCGGCGACCGCCTCCTGATCGACGACGGCAAGGTGGCCGTCGAGGTCTCCGCGGTCGAGGGCAACGACATCCGCTGCCTGGTCACCGAGGGCGGCCCGGTCTCCAACAACAAGGGCGTCTCGCTGCCCAACGTCGCGGTCAGCGTGCCGGCGATGAGCGAGAAGGACGAGGAGGACCTGCGGTTCGCGCTCGGCCTCGGCGTCGACCTGGTCGCGCTGTCGTTCGTGCGCTCGCCCGACGACATCAAGCTGGTGCACCAGATCATGGCGGAGGAGGGGCGCACCGTGCCCGTCATCGCCAAGGTCGAGAAGCCGGAGGCCGTCGAGCACCTCGAGGCCATCGTGCTCGCGTTCGACGGCGTCATGGTCGCCCGCGGTGACCTCGGCGTCGAGATGCCGCTCGACCAGGTGCCGCTGGTGCAGAAGCGCGCCGTGCAACTCTGCCGCGAGAATGCGAAGCCGGTCATCGTGGCCACCCAGATGCTCGACTCCATGATCGAGAACTCGCGGCCGACCCGCGCGGAGGCCTCCGACGTGGCCAACGCGGTCCTCGACGGCACCGACGCGGTCATGCTCTCCGGCGAGACCTCGGTCGGCAAGTACCCGGTCCTCACCGTCAGCACCATGGCGAAGATCGTCACGACGACCGAGGCCGGCCCGTTCGACGTCCCCGCGCTCGAGCACGATCCGCGTACGCACAGCGGTGCCCTCACCGTCGCCGCCGTGCGCATCGCCCGCAACATCGGCGCGAAGGCGCTCGTCGCGTTCTCGCAGACCGGTGACACCGTGCGCCGCCTCAGCCGGCTGCACTGCGAGCTGCCGCTGTTCGCGTTCACGCCGGTCCCCGAGGTCCGCGACCAGCTCGCGCTCTCGTGGGGCGTCGAGACGTTCCTGTCGGACTTCGTCCAGCACACCGACGACATGTTCCTGCAGGTCGACCAGCGGATGCTCGGCCTCGGCCTGGCCCGCCCCGGCGACTACGTCGTCGTCGTGGCCGGCAGCCCGCCGAACGCGCCCGGCTCCACCAACACCCTGCGCGTGCACCGGCTCGGCGACCTCGTCGACCCCGCCACCGTCGCCCCGAGCAGCGTGTGACACCCCTGGACGGACAGGCCGCCGTCGACCAGCTGCTCGAAACGCTCGATCTCAAGCAGCTGGGCGACGGGCGGTTCCAGGGCGTCAGCCCGCAGGTGGGCGCGCAGCGCGTCTTCGGCGGCCAGGTCGCCGGTCAGGCCCTGGTCGCCGCCGGCCGCACCGTCGACCCCGACCGGCACGTGCACAGCCTGCACGGCTATTTCGTACGCCCCGGCGACCCCACGGTCCCGATCGACTTCACCGTCGAGACGATCCGCGACGGCCGGTCCTTCTCCGTGCGCCGCTCCACGGCGCAGCAGCACGGCCGGACCATCTTCTTCATGTCGGCGTCCTTCCAGGTCACCGAGCGAGGGCTGGACCACTTCACGCCGGCCCCGGTCGGCGTTCCCGCCCCGGAGGAGTTGCCGACGGTCCGCGAGCTGCTCGCCCGCCACCCCGACCGCGAGGCCGCCTTCAACACCGGCCCGCAGGCCATCGACGTCCGCTACGTCGGCACGCCCGGCTGGGTCGCCCCCGGCGACCGCGTCGCCAGCGAGGAACAGCGCGTCTGGATGCGCGTCAACGGCACCCTGCCCGACGACCCGCTGATCCACGCCTGCGCCCTCACCTACGCCTCCGACCTGTCCCTGCTCGACGCGGTCCTCTCGGTCCACGGCGAGGTCTGGGGCCCCGGCGGCGTCATCGGCGCGAGCCTCGACCACGCCCTGTGGTTCCACCGCCCGTTCCGCGCCGACGAATGGTTCCTCTACGACAGCAGCAGCCCGTCCGCCAGCGGCAGCCGCGGTCTGGCCAACGGCCGCATGTTCACCCGCGACGGCATCCACATCGCGAGCGCCGTCCAGGAGGGCCTGCTGCGCCGCATCGGCGCCTGACCCCGCCCGGTCCGGCTCATCCGCCGGGGCGTCACCCGCTCGGTCCGGGTGGGTGAGGGCGGTCACCCTTCACCCCTGATTCCGTACGCGGTGAGCGTGCCCGTCTCCGCCGCCACGGTGCCCGCGCCCGGAGCGCAAGAACCGGGCCCGCCGGGTCTGTGCCTCTTCGCCCGGTCCGGTGCCGTGCTTTTCGCCCGGCGCGGTGTCGTGCTTTTTCGCCGAGCGCGGCGCCGTGCCGGAGGCGCGGGAGCCTCGCCGGATCGGGACCCCGGCCGGCGACTGGCCGTTGCACGGGTCCCGCCCGGCGAGGCGGGGGACAAGGTCAGTCCACGCTCCGGCCGCGCATGATGATCGCGGTGTCGTCCATCCCCGGCGTCGCCCGCTCGGCCGCCCGCGCCGCCGGGTCGAGCAGCGGCAGCGCCGACTCGTCCCCGTACCGCCCGCCGCCCGCCGCCGAGCGCCGGGGCGCCTCCCGCGCTGCGCGGCCTGACCGAGCGCGAGCGGGAGGTCCTC
>CAKUMG010000859.1 GCA_934667465.1 uncultured Actinoplanes sp.
GCCCTGCAGCGGCAGGGCGAGCTCGGGCTCTGGGCGAGCCTGCTGGGCCAGGAGGCCGCGCAGGTCGGCTCGGGCCGCGCGCTGCAGCCGCAGGACATGGCGTTCCCCAGCTACCGCGAGCACGGCGTGCTGCACACCCGGGGCATCGACCCGATCATGCCGTTCGGCATCTTCCGCGGCGTCGACCAGGGCGGCTGGGACCCCAACGAGTTCAAGTTCGGCTCCTACACGCTGGTCATCGGCGCGCAGACGCTGCACGCGACCGGCTACGCCATGGGCGTGACGATGGACGGCGCGACCGGCGGCCCCGGCGGCGAGGCGGTGATCGCCTACTTCGGCGACGGCGCGACCAGCGAGGGCGAGGTCAACGAGGCGTTCGTCTGGGCCGGCGTCTTCAACGCGCCCCTGGTCTTCTTCTGCCAGAACAACCAGTGGGCGATCTCGCAGCCCCTCGCGGGCCAGATGCGCAACCCCATCCACCGGCGCGCCGACGGCTTCGGGTTCCCCGGGGTGCGGATCGACGGCAACGACGTGCTTGCCTCGTACGCGGTCACGCGCGCGGCCCTCGACAACGCGCGCCACGGTAACGGCCCCACCCTGATCGAGGCCTACACGTACCGGATGGGGGCGCACACCAGCTCCGACGACCCCAGCCGCTACCGCGAGGCCGCCGAGGTCGAGGCGTGGCGGGCCAAGGACCCGATCAGCCGGGTCAAGAAGTTCCTCACGAAGCAGCAGATCGCGGGCGACGACTTCTTCACCCAGGTCGACGACGACGCCCGCAAGCTCGCCCTCGACCTGCGCGAGCGGGTCATGGCCATGCCCGACCCGGCTCCGGTGTCCATGTTCGACAACGCCTACCCGGGCGGGTCGCCGGAGGTCGACGCGCAGCGTGCCGAGTTCCTGGCCTACCAGGCTCAGTTCGGCGACCGCAAGCACTGACCCGGCGTCCCTCGACGCCGCCGGGCCCGCGTTCGCCCCGCGCGTCCAGGCGCTCGTGACGGCGTACGTCCGCTTCGCCACGCAGCACGCGGCCCTGCTCGAACTGATGTGCACGAGCAAGCACCGGCCCGGCGCCGCCCAGGTCGTCAAGGCGGCCGGCCCGGCGTTCGGGCTGATGAACGACGTGATCACCCAGGGGCAGCGGGAGGGCGCGCTCGGCCCCGGCGACCCGCAGCGGTGGGTGTCGTGCTGTTCGCGACGATGCACGGGATCGCCGCGCTCACCAACGGCGAGCTGGTCTTCCCGTCGTTGCTCGACGGGCTCGTCGAGACCGCGGTCGAGCAGTTCCTCCGCGGCGGCCCGGCCGAGCTAGGGGCGCCGGCTCTTCCAGAAACGCCAGCGCTCGGGCGTGAACGCGGGCTGCGTGAGCCCCGCCTCCAGCGCGGCGGGGCCCAGCCAGGCGAAGCCCGGATCGAGCTCCTCGGCGCAGGCGCGCCGGATCCGCGCCCCGCAGAACCGGAACCACGGGTCGACGGCGGGCAGCAGCGCGGCCGGTACGTCGTCGTGTTCCTCGAAGACCTCGCGCAGCGTCCACAGCCCGTACAGCAGGAAGTCGACTCCCGCCTCGGTGAGCCGGGCCGCGAACGCGTTGAGGCGGCACCACGCCAGGATGCCCTCGGGTGTGTCCTGGCGGTTCCACGCCTCGCGCATCACCGCGCCGAAGACCGGCAGCTCTGACCAGTCGCGGACAAGACCGTCGAAGCCCTCCGACTCGGTGTGCCCGGAGTCGCGCACCGCGACGACGAACGCGACCAGCCGCTCATGGCCGTCGGTCCGCCCGGCCTCGGTGACGACCTGCTCCCACGCGGCCCACAGCTCGTCGGCGGTCCTCGCCTTCCTGGTCAGCTCCGCAGCATCCACGGGGCCACGCTACCGCTCACTCGTTCGTCAGCGCGTCGGCGACCGCGGTGGCGGCGCGTGCCACCAGGGCGTCGTCGTACTCCGCGTCCTCGGCCGGCAGGCTGGACAGGACCGCGAGCACGACCGGGCGGTCCGGCTGCGGCCAGACGACGGCGATGTCGTTGCGGGTGCCGTACCGGCCACCGCCGCTCTTGTCGGCGACCTTCCAGGTGTCCGGGACGCCCGCGCGGATCAGCGTGTCGCCGGTCCTGTTGCCGCTCATCCAGTCGATGAGCTGGGCCTGGTCGGCCGCGGTCATGCCGTCGCCTTCCGTCGCTGCGGCGCTGCCCAGCGCGTACCCCCGCAGGGTCGTCGCCATCGCCCGCGGCGTGCTGGTGTCGCGTTCGTCGCCGGGCTTCGCCTCGTTGAGGGTCGGCTCGGTACGCTCCGGCTGCGTCACCGTGTCGCCCCGGTCGCGAAGATCCTTCTCGAAGCCGTCCGGGCCGCCCAGCGCCTCGAGGACGAGGTTGCCCGCGGTGTTGTCGCTGGTGCGGACGGTGGCCTCGGCGGCGGCGCCGATGCCGAGGCCTTCCGCGACGTGCTTCTCGGTGACCGGCGAGTGCGTGACCAGTTCCGACTCGTCGAAGGTGACCACCTTCTCCAGCTCGGCAGGCGTGGTTTCGGCCAGCAGCGCGCCGGCGGCGAGCGCCTTGAACGTGGACGCGTAGGCGAAGCGCTCGTCGGCCCGGTGCGCGATCTCCTGCCCCGACGTGATGTCGAGCGCATAGACGCCGAGGCGCGCGCCGAACTCCTTCTCCAGCGCGGCGAATGCCTTGATCTCCACCGGCTTTCCTGCCGTTACCGGCGCGCTGGGCTTTTCTGTCGTTGCCGGCGCGCTGGGCTTCTCATCGGCGCAGGCGCTCGTCAGCGCGAGCGCCGCGGCGGTCATCAGGATACGAAGTCGCACGGGATCACTTTCGGTCGTAGGTGGTGGTGTGCCTCGACGGTCGCATGCCGGATCGATGCTGTCCAAGACGCGATGCGGCGGATCGATGCTGTTTCGGCATACATTGATGGCATGGACCTCGTGGCGAGCTGCGCCGCCTTCGTGGCGGTCAGCAGGTACGGCAGCTTCACCCGCGGCGCCGCGGCCGCCGGCATCCCGCAGTCCGTGGCGAGCCGCCGCATCGCCGCCCTCGAGCAGCACTTCGGCGCGCCCGTCCTCGAACGCTCCTCGCGCACGGTGCTGCTCACCCCGTTCGGCCGTGACATGCTGCCCGCGGCGACCCGCCTCGCCGAGCTCGCCGAGACGCTGCAGGACGACGCCGAACGCGCCCGCAGCCGCGAGTTCGACCTCGCCGTCCCGCCCACCTGCACGGCGCAGGCCCTCGCCCGGCTGGTCGCGGCGGGCCGCGGCCACGGGCTCCACTTCGACGTCGTGCCCGCCGAACCCAGCCGCCGCCTCGACCTGCTGCGCACCCAGGAGGTCCGCGCCGCGATCGCCGCCGTCCCCGCCGGCGAGGGCGGCTGGCAGGTGCCGCTCGGGCTGGCCGCGGGCCCGGGC
>CAKUMG010000860.1 GCA_934667465.1 uncultured Actinoplanes sp.
AAGGCCGACACCTGCCGTACGAGGCTCGCGGCGCCCGGCGTCTCGGCGTCCGCGAGGTGCGACCACACCCCGCGCACCGCCACGCTGCCCTCCCGCTCGTACTTGCCGGCCCACGCGACCAGGTCGAGCCACTCCTGCCCCGCGGCCCCGTTGCGCGACAGGCCCGTGTCCGCCTTGAGCTGCACCACCGCGGGGGTCCCGGACCGCGCGCCCGCCGCGGCCACCGCGTGCAGGTGCACCACGCTCGACACCCCGATGTCGACGCGCCCGGCCACGAGCCGCCCGAAGTCCTCGCCGGCCGGGTGCAGCCAGCTCAGGATCGGCGCGGTGAGCCCGGCCGCCCGCAGCTCCAGGGCCTCCGCGGCGGAGGTGACCCCCAGCCACGTCGCCCCCGCACCCACCGCCGCCCGGGCCACCGCGGCGGCGCCGTGCCCGAACCCGTCGGCCTTCACGACCGCCATCACGTCCGTCCGGGCGGCAGCCGCCACGGCCCGCACGTTCGCCGCGATCGCCGACAGGTCCACGACAGCCGCACCGGCGCTCACCGCCTGGCCCCGCGCCGCCGGAGTCCGGCGACGACGAGCGCCCCGAGCACGGCGGCCAGCCCGAAGAAGGCCGCGAAGCCGAGCGGCCGCCGGTCGGCGAAGCCGTCCACAAAGTCGTCCACGAACCCGTCGACCGCCCCGCCCCCGGCCATCGTGTCCGCGATCCAGCCGCCGAGGGTGTCGGTGCGGGCGCTGAAGTCCGGCCCGGGGTGCGGGCACCCCGGCCCGGTGCTGACCACGGCCACCAGCACGGGCGCGCCGCCGTCCTCCCGGAAGTAGGGCCCGCCCGAGTCGTGCGGGCACGGGCTGGTCAGGTCGCTGGGGGAGAACCCGGACGTCTCGATCAGCTGCTCGCCGACGGCGTCCACCTCGAACCGGCCCGTCTGCAGCCGGGTCGTCGTCGCGGACTCGTCGGAGGACGTCAGCCCGTACCCGGCCAGCCGGACCGTCTCGCCCGGTGCGGGCGGCGTGGTGCTCAGCCGCAGCGGGGTGATCCCCGTGACCGGGGCGCCGAGTTCGACCAGGGCCACGTCGGCGTTGTCCGGGGCCTGGTGCACGTCGGCGACCGGGACCTCGACGCCGTCGCCGCCCGTCAGGTCGGCCCGCCCGACGACCGCTGTCGTGCGCTCGGCCACCGTCCGGTTGACCCGCCTGCCGCTCGCGTCGCGGAAGCAGTGCCCGGCGGTGATCACCCAGCGCTCGGCGATCAGGGCGCCGGAGCAGCTGCTGTCGCGGCGGCCACCGCCGCCGGCGGGCAGCCCGGTCATGGTGAGCAGCGTCGCGAACGGGTAGGAGCCGTCCTCGCCGTGCGCGATGGCCGACGCCGGCCGGGTTCCCAGGGGTGCGGCCACCAGCGCCACGACCAGCAGGAAGACGGAGAGAGCTTTCACGCCGTCCGATGCTGCGCGGCGTCCCGTACGAAGGATGTCAGGGCTGTCTTTATGGATCTTTTATGGGTGTTGTGCCAGCCTGGGGGCCGTGCGGGTGCTGGTGGCTGACGACGAGCGGGTGCTCGCGGACATGATCGCGGAGGGGCTGCGCCGGCTGTCCATGGCCGTCGATGTGGTCTACGACGGCCAGAGCGCCCTCGACCGGCTCGGCGTCAACCGCTACGACGTGGCCGTCCTCGACCGGGACATGCCCGGCCGCACCGGCGACGAGGTGTGCCGCGAGCTCGCCGGGTCGGCGGCCGGCACCCGGGTGCTGCTGCTGACCGCCGCGGCCGGGATCCGCGACCGGGTCGAGGGGCTCGGCCTCGGCGCCGACGACTACCTGACCAAGCCGTTCGCGTTCGCCGAGCTCGTCGCGCGGCTGCAGGCGCTGTCGCGGCGCTCGGCCCCGGCGCTGCCGCCCGTGCTCGAGCAGGACGGCATCGTGCTCGACGTCACCCGGCACACCGCCGCCCGCGACGGCCTCACCCTGTCGCTGTCCCCCAAGGAGTACGCCGTGCTGCACGTGCTGCTGCGCGCCGGCGGCCGGGTCGTCAGCGCCGAGGACCTGCTCGAGCAGGCGTGGGACGAGAACGCGGACCCGTTCACCAACACCGTGCGCACGACCGTGATGACGCTGCGCCGCAAGCTCGGCGACCCGCCGGTCATCCACACCGTGCCCCGCGTCGGCTACCGCCTGGGCGCCTGAGCATGGCGCGGCGGATCCTCGTGCTCTGCGCGGTCGTGCTCGTCGTCGCGCAGGCCGTCCCGGCGCTCGCGGACGTGGTGCTGAGCGCCTGGTACCGCTACGGGCCTTCCTGGTGCGACCGGCCCGCGCTGGAGGCGCCGCCGGAGGACGCCTCCCTGGTGTGTGAGCAGATCTTCCACCGGCCCACGCTCATCGTGCTGTTCGCCACGACCCCGGTGCTCCTGGTGCTGCTGGCGGCGTGCCTGCCGCTGGTCCGGTGGTGTCTGCGCCCGGTCGGCGACCTGGCGCCCGTGATCGCGAACGTCGGCCCGCAGAACCTCGGCCACCGGCTGCGCCCCGGCCCCGGCCGCGACGAGCTGGCCCGGCTCGGCCGCGCGCTCGACGAGATGATGGACCGGATCGCCGTGGGCTACGAGGCGCAGCGCCGGTTCGCCGCGGACGCGTCGCACGAGCTGCGCACCCCGCTCGCCGTCCAGCGGATGCTCATCGAGGTGGGGATGTCCGGTGCCCGTACGGAGGATCAGCTCGCTCTGCTCACCGGTCAGCTGCTCGAGGCGAACGAGCGCAACGAGCGGCTCATCGAGGGCCTGCTCGTGCTCGCTGAGAGCGACCGCGGCCTGATCTCGCGCACGTCGCTGCGGCTCGACCGGCTCGTCACCGGTGTCCTCGATGCCCACCGCGCCCGGGCGGAGGAGGCGGGCCTGACCCTGACCAGCGAGCTGGCGCCGCGCACGGTCCAGGGCGAGCAGGTGCTCCTCGAGCGGCTGGTCACCAACCTCGTGCAGAACGCCGTGAAGTACAACCGGCCGGGCGGCACCATCGACGTCCGGGTGAGCTACGAGCCCGCGCTGACCATCACCAACACCGGCGACGACGTGCCGCCGGACGCGGTCGCCGCCCTGTTCGAGCCGTTCCGCCGGCTGTCGTCGGCGCGCATCGACCACAGCGGCGGCGCCGGGCTGGGGCTGGCCATCGCCCGCTCGATCACCCGGGCCCACGACGGCGTCATCACGGCCACCTCCACCGGCCACGACGGGCTGCGCGTCGAGGTGCGGCTGCCTCCGGCCTGACGCCTTGCTCTCCGGGCTTTGCACAACGCAGCGGGCCGTCAGCGTGGCGACGATCACCCAGGCGGCGAGCAGCACGGCGTACCCGGCGACCGCGGCGACCGCGAAGAACGGCGAGCGGGTGTGCACGGCCAGGCCCGAGGCGCCGGTCACGAC
>CAKUMG010000861.1 GCA_934667465.1 uncultured Actinoplanes sp.
GCTATAGTCCGCTCACAACAAGGAAGGAGGAGTCGACATGCAATTGCAAGGCAAGGGCCGTCCGTTGAGCCGTCCGTTGGGCCGTCCGTTGAGCCGTCCGTTGGGCCGTCCGTTGGGCCGCCTGCTGGGCCTCGGCCCACGCACCGGCGGCGTACGCGCGGGCCGCCTCGTGCACCGATTCCTCGGCGCGCTCCAGGTCGACTGTCGCATTCTCGGGCAGCCGCAGCAGATAGCGGCCGCCCTGCGCGACCACCGGGGCGTCGCGCGGGTCCGCGCCTGAGGCGACGAAGGCCCGGACCCGGCTGACCACGCTGCGCAGGGCGGAGGCCCACGTGTCGGGCAGCCCGTCGGGCCACACGGTGTCGGCGAGCTGATCGCGGCCGGTGCCGCTGGCGCGTTCCAGGGTGAGCCGGGCGAAGGCCACCTGCGCCTGGGCGCTCGCCAGGTGGCGGGGCGCGGCCCCCTGATCCTCGATCTTGACGGTTCCGGTCAACGTGATCAGCACGCGACCCGCCCCTCCGGGCGGGCGCGGTGCGGACCGCCCCGGCCCTCGACATGCAGCATGCAGCTCCCCCGAGACAGCGCATCCGACCCGGGGACCAGCCCCCGCACCGCTACGCTGCGGCACGGCCCGGTCACCCGCTGAGTCGCAAGATACTAGGAGTCCCGCGGAGAGCGTCAAGATTCGATCCGCAATGTTGCCCGTACGGCCATCAGTCCACTCTGGACGTCGCCCGCCGTCGTTTTGACCCTCGCTGCGGCGACTAGGCAGCAAAGTTTCCGAAACGGGCCCATTGCCCCTCCCCGCCGCACCACGGCGCTGGTCAACGCGGTGTTGCGCGGCTCTTGCGCCGTCTTCAGTAGACATTGGCGCAGTGCCCGGCGGCCCCGTTCCGCACCGCCGACGGCCCCGCGACGTGGAGGGAGAAACACGTGACTGTGTCCGAGGGTTGGCAGCGTCTGGAACCGAAGCTGGCCGCCATCCGCGACCGGCTCGCGGCGCTGGAGTACGAGCCGGACCGCCGGCACAGCTTCCTGCCTTTCACTCCGGAGAGTGACAGCCCGTACGTCGACTTCGAGGGTGACCGCTACCTGATGATGTCGGGCTACAGCTACCTCGGCCTGGCCGGCGACCCCCGGGTCAAGCAGGCGGCCAAGGACGCGGTCGACGCGTACGGCACCGGCGCGCACGGCGTGCGCGCCCTGGCCGGGTCGATGCCGCTGCACGTCGAGCTCGAGACGCAGGTGGCCCGGGCCATGGGCCGCGAGGCCGCGATGGTCTTCGGCTCCGGCTACGCCGCGAACGTCGGCACCATCGGCGCCCTGGTCGGCCCGGGCGACACGGTGTTCATCGACAAGATCGACCACGCCAGCATCGTGGACGGCTGCCAGCTCAGCGGCGCGACCGTCACCCGGTTCCGGCACAACGACGTGGAGCACCTGGACCGGCGGCTCAGCGACGCCAAGGGCACCGGGCTGCGGCTGGTGATCGTGGACAGCGTCTACTCGATGGACGGCGACATCGCCCCGCTGCCCGAGCTGCGCAAGGTCTGCGACGCCCACGGCGCGCTGCTCATGGTCGACGAGGCGCACGCCCTCGGCGTCATCGGCGCCACCGGCCGCGGCATCGAGGAGCACTTCGGCGGCGGCACGCTGGTCGACGTCAAGCTCGGCACGCTGTCCAAGGCCGTGCCCGCCACCGGCGGCTGGGTCGCCGGGCCGCAGGCGCTCATCGACCACCTGCGCTTCCACGCCCGGCCGTTCCTGTTCTCCGCCGCCCTGGCACCCGCGCAGGCCGGCGCGGCCCTGGAGACCCTGCGGATCCTCGAGCGCGAACCCGAACGGGTCACCCGGATCCAGCAGGAGTCGGCCCGGCTGCGCGAGACCCTGCGCGCCGCGGGCATGAACATCGGCACCAGCGAGACCGCGGTGATCCCGCTGATCGCCGGCTCCGACGAGAAGGCGTACGACCTCGCCACCGAGTGCCGCCGCAACGGCGTCATCGGGCTGCCCGTGGTCTCCCCCGCCGTGCCCAACACCCAGGCCCGGCTGCGGATCGCGGTCACCGCCCGGCACTCCGCCACCGACCTGGACACCGCCGCCGCCGCGTTCCTCACCTCGGCCCGCACCTGCGGCCTGATCGGCTGACCCGGTGGCACCCGAGCGGCCGCCGGTCGTCATCACCGGCATGGGCGCGGTCACGCCGGCGGGCTGCACGATCGACGCGTACTGGTCCGGCCTGCTCGCGGGCCGCTCCACCGCCGCCACCCTGACCCGCTTCGACGCCGCGCGGCACAAGGTCCGGATCGGCTGCGAGGTGCGCGGGCTCGACGCGACGCCGTACCTGTCGGGCAAGGAGGCCCGGCGGATGGACCCCTTCGCCCGGTACGGCGTCACGGCCGCCCTCGCGGCGTTCGCCGACGCCGGGACGCCGGTGCCCGCACCGGGGCGGGGCGCGATCCTCGTCGGCAACGCGGTCGGCGGCCGGACCACCAGCGACGAGGAGAGCCGCCGCTGGGCCACGCACGGACCGCTGCGGGTCAGTCCGCTGATGCCGCTGCTGACCATGCCCAATGCGGCCGCGGCGCTGATCTCGATGCGGCTCGGCTGGACCGGGCCGGCCCTGACGTTCGCCACCACGTGCGCCAGCGGCGCGGACGCGATCGGCCACGCGCTGCTGATGCTGCAGAGCGGCCGGGCCGACGTGGTGCTGGCGGGCGGCTGCGAGGCCACGCTGTCGCCGGTCACCCTGGCCGCGTTCGGCAACCTGGGCGCGGTCTCGGCCCGCAACGACGACCCGGCGGCGGCCGCGCGGCCGTTCGACGCCGAGCGCGACGGGTTCGTGATGGGCGAGGGCGCGGCGTTCGTCGTCCTCGAGCGGCTCGCCGACGCCAGGGCCCGCGGCGCCACCCCGTACGCGACCCTGGCCGGCTATGCCTCCGGGTCGGATGCGCACCACCTGTCGATGCCGCACGACGACGGTGCCGGTGCCGCCGCCGTCATGGCCGCCGCCGTCGCCGACGCGGGGCTGGCGCCGTACGAGATCGGGCATGTCAACGCGCACGGCACGGCCACCCCGCACAACGACCGGGCCGAGGCCCGCGCCCTGCACACGGTCTTCGGCGCCGAACCCCCGCCGGTGACCTCGGTCAAGGGCACGATCGGCCACCTGCTCGGCGCGGCCGGCGCGGCCGAGCTCGTCGCCACCGCGCTGGCGGTCCGTCACGGGACCGTCCCGCCCACCGCCAACCACGAGAAGACGGAGCCTGACATGGACCTCGACGTCGTCGCGGGCGAACCCCGCCCGCTGGCCCCCGGGCCGGCGCTGACGAACTCGTTCGGGTTCGGCGGCCACAACGCGTGCCTGGTGGTGACGCCGGCATGACCACCACCGTCCCGGCGCTGA
>CAKUMG010000862.1 GCA_934667465.1 uncultured Actinoplanes sp.
GTGCACACCGCGGACGGCGTGACCCGCATCGACCTGCCCGGCACTGTCGTCTCCCAGCCCGCGTGGAGCGCCGACGGCAGCACGCTGGCCTTCACCGCGGAGGGGCCCGGCCAGCCGCACGGCGTGTGGACCTGGGACGGTGCGCAGCTGCACGCGGTCTCCGTCGAGGAGGTGGCCGCCGACGCCGTGCACCCCACGCTGCGGCGCTTCCCCTCGCACGACGGGCTCGAGATCAGCGGCTGGCTGTTCGAGCCGCGCACCCCCGGCCCGCACCCCACCGTCGTGTGGCTGCACGGCGGCCCCGAGGCCCAGGAGCGCCCCGGGCACGGCCCGCTCTTCCAGTCGCTGGTCGACCGGGGCATCGCGGTCTTCGCGGCGAACGTGCGCGGGTCGTCGGGCTTCGGGCGCACGTTCGTCAACGCGGACAACGGCGCGCTGCGCTACGGCGCCATCGCGGACGTGGCGGCCTGCGTCGACCACCTCGTCGCCACCGGGGTGGCGGACCGCGCGCGGATCGGCTGCATGGGCCGCTCGTACGGGGGCTACCTCACGCTGGCGGCGCTGACCACGTACCCGTCGCTGTTCGCCGTCGGCATCGACATCTGCGGCATGTCCAACTTCGCGACGTTCTACGAGCACACCGAGCCGTGGATCGCCGCTGCGGCGGTCTCCAAGTACGGGGACCCGGAGCACGACGCCGAGCTGCTGCGCGACCTGTCGCCGCTGACCCGGATCGACCGGCTGCGCGCGCCGCTGCTGGTGGTGCACGGCGAGAACGACAGCAACGTGCCGGTGATCGAGGCGGAGCAGGTCGTGGCGGCGCTCGCCGAGCGTGGCGTCGACCACAAGTACCTGCTCTTCCCGGGCGAGGGGCACGAACTGCTGCACCGGTCGTCGCGGGTCCGTTTCCTGGAAGAGACCGTCGGATGGCTCACCCGGCACCTCCTCGCCCCGCTTCACCCCGTCGAGGTCGCTCGATAGGGGGTGATGGGACACACGTCCGGTTTGTGACGTATGTCGTTGCCGGGATCGTCGCCGGCGCGCGAGGCTGAGTGCTCGGTTTCGTCTCGTCGCTTTACCGGAGGAGCGGTCTCATGCGTGGCGGTGCCCGGGCCTGGATCGTGTGGGCCGTCGGACTGTCCGCCTACATCGTGGCGGTGCTCCAGCGCACGTCGCTGGGTGTGGCCGGGCTCGACGCCCAGGTCCGCTTCGATGTGGGCGCGAGCGCCCTCGCCTCCTTCGCCGTCCTGCAGCTGCTGGTCTACGCCGGGCTGCAGGTGCCTGTCGGGCTGCTGCTCGACCGGTTCGGCTCGATGCGGCTCGTGGTCAGCGGCGCCCTGGTGATGGCGGCCGGCCAGGGCCTGATGGCGTTCTCCGACGACCTCACCGGCGCGATCATCGCCCGCGTGCTGGTCGGCGCGGGCGACGCCATGACGTTCATCAGCGTGCTGCGCCTGGTGCCGCAGTGGTTCCCGACCCGGCGGATCCCGGTCGTCACCCAGCTCACCGGCATCGTCGGGCAGCTCGGCCAGGTGCTCAGCGCCGTGCCGCTGGCGGCCCTGCTCGCCGGCCCCGGCTGGGGCACCGCGTTCCTCAGCGCCGCCGCGAGCGGGCTCTTCGTCGCCGTGGTCGCCGTGGTGGCCCTGCACGACACCCCCGACCGGCGGATCAACACCGGCGAGGCGGCCACCGCCCGGCAGCTCGGCAGCGACCTGGCCACCGCCTGGCGGCACCCGGGCACCCGGCTCGGGCTCTGGACCCACTTCACCACCCAGTTCCCCGGCACGGTCTTCGCGCTCATGTGGGGCTATCCGTTCCTGGTCGCGGGCGAGGGGCTGTCCCGGGGCACGGCCAGCGCGATGCTGACGCTCTTCGTCGTGGTGGGCATGATCGGCGGGCCGGTGCTGGGCGTCCTGGTGCAGCGGCACCCGATGCGCCGGTCGTGGCTGGTGCTCGGGATCGTCGCGGTCAACGCCGCCGGCTGGGGCCTCGTGCTGGCCTGGCCCGGGCAGGCGCCGCTGGGCGTCCTCGTGGTGCTCGTGATCGCGCTCGGGCTCGGCGGGCCGGGTTCGATGATCGGGTTCGAGTTCGCGCGCACGTTCAACCCGCCCAACCGGCTCGGCACCGCGACCGGCATCGTCAACGTCGGCGGCTTCGTGGCCTCGCTCACCGCGATCCTGCTCATCGGGCTGATCCTCGACGCCCGCACGGGCGGCAGCGCCGACTACGGCATCGCGGACTTCCGGGTCGCCATGTCCGTGCAATACCTGCTCATGGCCGTCGGCGTGCTCGGGATCCTGCGCACGCGCCGGCTGGTCCGCCGCCGCCTCGCCGACGAGGACGGCATCCATGTGCGCCCCCTACGGGAGGTCCTGGCCCAGCGCGGATGGTTTAGCCCGGAGCGGATCGGTAAAGGCTGAACTTTCGGCGCTTCCGCCCCGTATCCACACCGGACTCCCGCGATGGGGGACCGGTGCGGGTCCCCGCCGGCCGGGGATCCGCCGAGACACAGCGAACGCGTTATGTGAGGAGGACATGAGCCAGGAACAACCGGAGAAACTCACGTCCGGTATCCAGATCAGCAAGGTCATCGCGGGCACGCTCGCCGCCGTGGCCGCAGCCACCCTCGGCTCCTTCCTGGGAGTCGCCGGCACGTTGGCGGGCGCCGCCCTGGCCAGCGTGATCGGTTCCGTCGGAACGGAGATCTTCAACAACTCCCTCAAGCGCGGCACCAGGACGCTGCAGACCGTGGCTCCGACGTTCATCAGGGCCCCGGCCGCCGTCGGCACCCCGCCGGTCGCCGCGGCCACCGAGGAGGAGAACCCGGCCCACACGGTGGCGCAGCCGGCCCGCGGCTTCAACTGGAAGCCGGCGGTCATCGGCGCCTTCGCGGTCTTCGTCCTCGCCATGGGCGGCATCTCCGTGGCCGAGGCGGCCATGGACAAGCCGCTGGCCACCGCCGTCACCGGCAAACAGACCAGCGGCACGACGACGTTCTCCAGCCTCGGCGGTTCCTCGTCGTCTTCCTCGGAGGAGGAGAAGAAGCCGACCCCGGCCGAGTCGACCGACCCGTCCGAGGCGCCGGACCCGGACGCGCCGTCGTCCGACCCGGAGGACGGCGACGGCTCGCCGGCGCCGGAGGACTCGACGGCACCGAGCGACTCGGAGCCGGCGACCGACCCGGCCACGCAGCCCACGGAGCCGGCCGACGGCACCACCGGCGACAGCGGTGACACCGGGGACGCGACGACCGACGGGGACACCGGCGACTCGACCCAGCAGGGCACCAGCCCGCAGGGCACGAGCGAGCAGGGCACCAGCGGACAGCAGGCGCCCGCTCCCGCCGCCACCCGCCCCACGGCTACGGTGCTCCCCCGCCGCAGCCCTCGCCCGGGCAGCAGTCCC
>CAKUMG010000863.1 GCA_934667465.1 uncultured Actinoplanes sp.
ATCCCGGCGTGGTGCAGGGCGAGCAGGGTCCCGGCGGCACCGTGCGCCAGCGCGGCGGCCTGCCCGTCGAACACCTCCGGCCCGGCCGGGAACAGCCGGTCGTCGCGCTCCGGGGTCGCGGCGCGCAGGATGCCGGCGGCCAGCGCGTCGCGCAGCGCCGGCCAGTGGTCGAACCCGGCGTCGTGCGGGGCTGTGGCCGTACCGTCGTAGTAGGTCCGCGCCAGCGTCGCGAACATCTCCTCCTTGCCCGGATCGGCGTCGAGCAGCTCGATCAGCGGCACCAGCAGCATCAGCCGGATCCGGCGCAGCGCGTAGCGGTCGGCGGCGAACCGGTCCGTGCCGGCCGGTGCGGTGAAACCGGGGGCACCGGCTCGGGGGTGACCGGCACCCCCGGCGTACTCGAAGTCGATGAGGGTGACGGTGTCGCCCGCACCGACGATGACGTTGCCGGGATGCAGGTCACCGAACGCGACGCCGCGTGCGTGCAGAGCGTCGAGGGCCCGTCCCAGCCGGCCGACGATCAGATCGACCCATTCCCGGTACGCGGTGAGCTCCGCCCGCGACGGCGCGCGCAGCACCAGCGGCGAGCGGTGCAGGCACTCCACGAACAGCGTGCGCCCCTCGACGTACTCCTCGATCAGATATTCGTGCTCCCAGGACCGCTCGCGCCCGACCACCCGCGGCACGCAGTCCAGCCCGGCGAGCCGGGTCAGCGCGGCGAACTCGTTGTCCAGCCGCGCGACCGCGTCGGACCCGGCGCCGTCGAGCCCGCTGTGCGGCCGGGCCTCGCGCAGCACGACCCGCTCCCCGGTCCCCCGGTGCCGCGCCAGATAGGTGCCCCCGGCGTTGGTGAAGTGCAGGGGCCGCAGGATCTCGTACGGCAACCCGAGCGCGCCGACGGCCGCCCGCGCCGCCAGGTGCGGTGCCAGGACCGGCGGCGGCGTGACCCACTCCGGCACGCGGAACGCGGGACCGCGCACGTCGGGCACCAGCTCGCCGTCCGGGGTGCGCAGCGCGGGCACGCGCCGCCCGTCCGGGGCCGCGCAGCGCAGCTCGACGAACCCGCCGTAGCGCACGTGCACCGGACCGGCCCCGATCCGCAGGTCGCTGAGGATCAGCGGGCCGCGGCGGCCGTCCAGCGCCGGGACGAGCGCGCCGAGCAGCGCGGTCAGTTCCGGCTCGCCGTACGGGTAGAGGGTGATGAACTTGCCGCTGGTGCCCCGGTTCGCGTACTTGCCGTTGGCGAGGTTCAGCGCCCGCCCGCTGCGCAGGAACTTGAACGGGACCCCGTGCTCGACGGCGATCCGGGCGGCCCGCTCGAGGGTGCCCGCGGCGTCGGCCGGCACCGCCGAGACGTGCACCTTCCAGCCCTGCTCCGGCAGGCGCGCGCCCTCGGGGGTCAGCTGGGTCCACAGCCCGGCCCGGGACCGCGCCCAGCCCGCGGGCGGTGCCGCCGCGTCGGGCGCGAACCGGCTCGCGGTGTCGGGCAGCCGCTCGGGACGCTCGTAGTGGTCGGGGTCGGCGAGGGCGTACAGCTGGGCGTCGAGCACGGACAGCATGGCTGCTCCAGGGTCAGTCGAGGGCCGGTACCGGTGCGGGGGCGGCGGGCTCGGTGCGGCGGCGCCCGAGCAGGGTGGGGGTGACGACCAGGGCGCAGCCGGCGAAGACGGCACCGAGCAGGGCGAATGTGGTGCCTGCGCCGTACGCGCCGAGCAGCAGCCCGGCGGCGAGCGGTCCCAGCGGCTGGGCCAGCGAGGAGAGGAAGCCGGCCGCGCTCTGCACCCGGCCGACCAGGGCCTCCGGCGTCATCTCCAGCAGCGTGGTGAGGAACCCGATGCTGCCGATCCCGGCGATCATGGTGCACGCGGCGATGCAGAGCGCGATGACCAGCGGCGGGTGCGTCAGCCACAGCACCGCCGACGCCGCGGTGCACACCCAGCAGGTGGCGGCGATCAGCAGCCCGCTGCGCCGTTCCGGGTGCAGGGCCGGTGCCAGCAGCGCACCGGCGAGCGAGCCGGCCGCCGACAGCGACACCACCAGGCCGCCGGAGACGCCGTGGTGGCCGCCGCCGGACGCGACCGCCAGGGCGGCGAACGTGAGCCCGGCGAACGCGGCGTTCATGCCGAGCCCGAAGACCAGCAGCACCGTGCGCAGGTAGGAGTCGCGCCAGATGAACTGCAGCCCCGCGGTGATCTGCCCGCGGACCTTGCCGGTGCGCGGCAGCGGCACCGACCGGGTGCGCACCAGGCCCAGGCAGGTGAGCGACACCAGCAGGCACGCGGCCTCGACCGCGAACGGCGCCGCGGGATGGAACGCGAAGATGGCGCCGCCGGCCAGCGGGCCGGTGAGGCGGGCGGCGGCGGACCGGGCCTGCAGCCGCGACGACGCCCGGCCCAGCTCGGCGGCGGGCACGACGGCCCGCAGCAACCCGAGCGAGGCGGGCTGGGAGACGCTCGCGATGATCGCGTTGGCGCCGGCGACGAGCAGGATCAGCGCGTACGGGGTCCGGCCGCTCGAAGCGGCGGCGGTGAGCCCGGAGACGACCAGGAAACTCCCGCCGGTGCAGAACCGCAGCAGGCGCAGGCGCTCGGTGGCGTCGGCGAGGAACCCGCCGGGCAGCATGGTGACCAGCAGGGCCGCCACGCTCACGGTGCCGATCGCGCCGGCCTGCACGGCGGAGCCGGTCTCGCGCAGCACCAGCAGGGGCAGGGCGAGCAGCGAGAGCTGCGCGCCGAGGGAGGCGAACAGGCCGCTGATCCACAGCAGCCGGAACTCGCGGATGTGTGCGGGACGGGTGGTCATCGAAGCTCCTTCGCCTCCGGCACGCGGGGCGGTGGACCGCCCCGCGTGCCGATCACCGCGGGTGGAACGATCAGGCCTGCTGCTCCTCGACGCTGATGCTGATCCAGCTGACGCAGCCGTGCGCCTCGACCTCGTCGCCCGGCGTCTCGGTGGAGAGCTCCTGCATGCCGAGCACCGACTCGGTGTTCTCGACGTCGGCCTGCTCGGTGGGCTTGATGTCCTCGGCCATGGTGTCCTCCTCGGTTCCTGCCTCCGGGTTGTTCCGGTGGCGTGTCATCAAGGTAGGAACGGCGGGTGCGGTGCCGGTTCACGCCGGGATCGACAGCGGTATATCCGCAGGTCGTTCGCGCAGCAGGGCCCGCAGCAGCACCGGTACGGCCAGCGGCAGCCGCCCGGCCCCGTGCGCCTCCACCTCGGGCGTGCGCGTCTCCAGCCAGCCGATCGCGAGCGGATAGCCCGGCACGACGCGGCCCTGCTGCTCGGGCGTCAGCGCCTTCGTCAGATCGGTGTACTGGCTGTGCGTCAGGCCATCGCCGAACGCCGTCAGCGCCGAGATGTTGAGCGCGATCTTCTTCGGATTGCGCTCGGCGATCAGCTCGCGGA
>CAKUMG010000864.1 GCA_934667465.1 uncultured Actinoplanes sp.
TGGTCGAGGCCGTAGCTCGCGATGGTCAGGTCGTCGGCGTGCGAGCCGGGCGCGGTCATCGCCTCGCCCGGGAGCACCACGTTGCGCTCCCGGAGGAGGACGGGGTCCATTCCGAGGCGCCGGGCCAGCTCGTCCAGCACCGACTCCACCGCGAAGGTCACCTGCCCGAGCCCGTAGCCCCGGAACGCCCCGGCCGGCACCGTGTTCGTGTAGACCGCGTAGGCATCCACCTTCTTGTTGGCGCACCGGTACACGGAGATCGACTCGTGGCAGCCGTGGAACATGACCGACGACCCGTGATTGCCGTACGCGCCCGTGTCCGCGACCACCCGCAGCTGCATCGCCGTCAGCGTGCCGTCGCGCCGCGCCCCCGCCCGCATCCGCACGGTGAACGGGTGCCGGGTCGTCGCGCCCGTGAACTGTTCGGCCCTCGTGTACTCCAGCTTGACCGGCCGCCCGGTGCGCCGCACAGCGAGCGCCACCAGGTCCTCGACCAGCATCTCCTGCTTGCCGCCGAACCCGCCCCCGACCCGCCCGGTCAGCACCCGCACGTCCTCGAGCGGCAGCCCGTACAGCTCGGCCAGCGCCCGCCGGGTCAGGAAGGGCGTCTGGGTGCTCGACCGGATCGTCAGCCGTCCCCGCTCGTCGAGCCAGCCGACCGCGCCGTGCGTCTCGAGGCTGGCGTGCTGCACGCGCCCGGTCCGGAACGTCCCCTCGTACTCCACCTGGGCCTCGGCGAACCCGGCCGCCGCCGAACCCAGCTCGTCGTGCAGCTCCCCGACGACGTTGCCGTCCGGCCGCCCGACCCGATGCTCACCGGTGGTCTTGTCCGCGTGCAGCAGGGGAGCGCCAGGCAGCATCGCCGCCTCCGGCTCGATCACCGACGGCAGCACCTCGTACGTCACCCGGACCCGGCGGCACCCCTCCTCGGCGGCGCCCTCCGTCTCCGCCACGACCGCCGCCACCCGCTGCCCCGCGTAGCGCACGACGTCGTCGAGCACCCGGGTGTCCGCGGGATCCTCCCGCGGATTCTCGTGCCGGGCGGTCGAGAAGTACCGGTCCGGCGCATCGGCATGCGTCAGGACGGCCAGCACCCCCGGCACCGCGAGCGCTGCCCCGGTGTCGATCGCTACGATCCGGGCATGCGCATGCGGCGACCGCAGCACCTTGAGGTGCGCGACGCCGGGCACGTCCACATCGAACGTGTACCGCGCCGTCCCCGTCACGACCCCCGGCCCGGCGGGCGCACCGAGACTTGCCCCCACCGCCAGCCCCGCCTCCGGCGCCTCGGCATGGCGCACCCCGCGAATCGCGTCGGTCACGGCCCGATAACCGGTGCACCGGCACAGATTCCCCTTGAGCGCCCGGGGAAGATCGCCGAGCTGCTCGGCCGTCAGCGCCGCGGTCGTCATGATCAAACCGGCGGTGCAGAAGCCGCACTGAAACCCCTGAGCAGCAAGAAACCGCTCCTGTACGGGGTGCATCCCCCGCCCCCGCGAGCCGTTCCCGGCCAGCTCCGCGCCCGGCGCGCCGCGAGCCGTCGATCCGTCCGTGCCCCCGGGCTCCTCCGCCCCTGACCGTGTGAGCTCCTCGTATCCCGCCGTGGGCTCCTCGTGCCCTGCCAGCCCTGCGCACCCCGCGTATCCCGCCGCCGTGGGGTCCTCGTGCCCGAGCGGCCGCGCGGTGGCGGCGAGGCCCTCGATCGTGGTGATGCGTTTCCCGTGCGCGCGGAAAGCGGGGTAGAGGCAGCTGTGCACGGGAGTCCCGTCGACGTGGACGGTGCAGGCCCCGCAGTCGCCGGTGTCGCAGCCCTTCTTGACGCCGAAGCACCCCTCCTCGCGCAGGTAGGTCCGCAGGCACTGGCCGGGCCGCGGCGCCCGGTGGTGCTCGGCCCCGTTGATCGTCACGGGCACGCCGGTCGCCGCCGGGCGGCTCGCGACCGCTGCCGGTGGGGCCGGGGACGGGTCGATGCTCATGCCGTCAGCTCCTCGAGGATCTCCCGGGCGTACCGGAAGGTCAGATGCCGGCGCCACCGCGGGTCGCCGTGCACATCCTCGGTCCAGGCGTCGTCCGGGATGGCCGCGGCGAGCGACTCCCGCAGCGTAGTGGCATCGGGCAGCCAGGCGAACCGCAGCTGGTAGGGCCGGACCGTCGCCGCCGTGACCGTCAGGACGAACTCCCCGCCCGCCGCGCCGGCCGATCCGAGGCGCCCGATGAGGAGCACGGCCGAGCGGCCGTGCGTGAACAGGGATTGCTGTCGGTACGCCGTACGCCCCGTCAGTGACCTTGCCGGCAGCGTCACTGACCGCAACAATTCACCCGCCCGCAGCGCCGTGACCCCGTCGCCAGTTACGAAGTCGGCGACGGCCATCCGCCGCTCACTGCCGGGCCCGAGGATCAGGCACTCCCCGTCGAGCGCGGCCGTCAGCGCGATCATCGGCCCCGCGGGCAGCGCGGCACAGAGGTTCCCGCCGACCGTTGCCGTGTTCCAGATCTTGAAGGAGGCGAGGAACGCGTGGCAGCACGTCGTCGCGAGGTCGTGGAAGGCGGTGAACCCCGGACCTCCCGCGAAACGGGACACCTCGGCGACGGTGCAGGTCGCCGCGATCTCGAGCCCCCGGGAGTCCGCGATGACGGGGGTCCACCCGGCGGCCGCCAGATCCAGCAACCGGCGCACCGTGGGCCGCGGCTCCGCGAACAGCGCCGTGCCCCCGGCCAGCCAGGCGTCCCCGGGCTGCCACGCCCCGGCCCCGGCCGGACTCACCACCTCGACGACCGTGTGCAGATCCATCGATGCCCCCAGAATCGACCCGTTCGCTACTCCCAGCACTGACTCCGGCGCTGACAGTGACTGTCTCGCCGGGAACACGCTACGTTACGCTCGGCCTGTTTCCGGCGCGCGAAGGCAAAGCTTCCGCCTCGGACATGCCGGCCGCGCCGTCGCCGCTGCCGCCGGCTGCCGGGGGTGCCTGAGTCGACGCGGGCGCCGGTCGTGTGGGCCCGGCCCGAGGCCGGCGCTCGTTCGGGTGAACCCTGCGGGGTCCCTGATCCGTACTGAGGCTCATGAGGATGTTGCTGGTAGAGGACGACGCCATCGCCGAGCCGCTCGGCGCCCTCACGATCGACACCCGCACTCGCGAGGTCCGGCTGCACAGGATCCCCGTTCCGCTCAGCCCCAAGGAGTACGAACTGCTGCTCCTGCTCGCCACCGAACCGGGGGCGGTCGTGCCGCGCCGCCGGATCCTCGAAACCGTCTGGGGCCCCGCCTTCTCCGGCGCGGGCAAGACTCTGGACTTCCACATCGCCAGCCTGCGCCGCAAACTGGGCGACCCGGCCTGGATCGAGAACCGTCGCGGCGTCGGCTTCCGCCTCGTCATGCCGTCGTCCTGAGACCGTTACC
>CAKUMG010000865.1 GCA_934667465.1 uncultured Actinoplanes sp.
GGGAGCGCGCTCAGCGGCACGGTCACGGTCACGTCGGTCAGCTCGCCGCGGGTGGCGGTGACCGCCACGGTCGCGACGTCCTGGCGGCCGGGGGTGACGGTCGCCGCGGTCGCGTCGATCGAGACCTGCCGGTCGAACGGCACCCGCAGCACGATCGGGTCGATCGGCTCGTCGTCGCGGCCGCAGCCGGTGACCCCGTCGAGGTCGACGCAGCCGCCGCCCAGCGGGGTGTCCGCGTCCGCGCTCGCGGCCACGGCCAGCGGCAGCACCAGCTCCGGGGTGCGGCCGTCGTCGACGATGTCGGCGGTGCACTCGACCCGGCGGGTGGTCGCCACGTCGCCGTAGGCCGCGGCGGCACCGGTCAGGGTCCCGAACGTCGTGCCCGCCGGGGCGGTGACCACGAACGGGGCGCCGACGGCGTCGGACGGGCCGGCGTTGCTGACCACCACGGTCAGCTGGGTGGTCGTGCCGGGCAGGACGGTGTTGTCGGCCGGGCCGGTGACGGTGGCCGCCAGGTCGATGACCGGCGGTCCGGCGAGCGCGAGATCTCCCGTACGGCTGATCTGCTCGTCACCGTCGGAGACGACCACGCCGGTGACGGTCCACGTGGCCGGCGGCCGCACGCCGGAGGCGACCGCGACCGTGATCGGGATCGTGCGTTCCCGGCCGGCGGTCAGGTCCAGGCCGGTGCACGTGATCGCCCCGGCACCCTGGGTGCACGCGGCCGGGATCGTGGTGACCCGGAAACCGGCGGGCCGCGCCGACAGCGGCACGGTCAGCGTCAGGCCGGTCTCGTCCTGCCGCGGGTCCAGGGTGACGGTCGCCTCGCCGGTGGTCCCGGGCGTGATCGTGGCCGCGTCCAGGGTCGCCGTCAGCCGGTTGCCCAGCGGCGTGCGCAGCTGGATCGACGGCAGCCCCTCGTCGTCGGGGCCGGTGCAGTCGGCGTCGCCGTCGAAGCTGACGCAGCCGCCGTCGAGCGGGTCCGCCGGGTCGGCCTGCGCCGAGACGAGCAACGGCAGCGCGTACGTGACATCGTCGCCCGCGGCCAGCGTCGTGGTGCACCGCAGCGCGCTCGGGCCGGTGGACACGCACTGCGCGGCGGCGGTCCCGGTCAGCGTCCCGAACGTCGTGGAGCGCGGGGCCAGGACGGTGAACACCGCCGCGCGCGCGTCCGACGGGCCGTTGTTGGTGACGGTCACGCTCATCGTGGTGCTCTGCCCCGGGCGTACGGTCCGCGCCGCGGGCCCGGTGGCCCGCACCCCGAACGTCCACCGCGGGGTCGCGGTGACCAGGGTGCCGGAGGTCTCGCCGGTCGAGTCGCCGCTGGTCGCGCTGACCGGCGCCGACGGGGTGGTCACCCAGTCCGCGGTCACGTTGCTCGCCAGGGTCACCGGAACCCGCACGGTCACGGTGCCCATCGCGGGCACGGTCACGTTCTCGCAGTAGATGCGCGTGGAGTCGCTGGTGCAGGTGCCGCCGCCGGTGGTGGTCACCGCGCCGACGGTGTAGCCGGCGGGCGGGGCCGGGATGGTCACGGTGGCGGGCCCGGACACGATGCCGGTGTTGCGCACGGCAATCCGGACGACCTCGGGCGTGGTGGCGCCGGGCACCGCGGTCACCGGCGTGATCGTCAGGCCGTTATTGAGGTTCACGTCCGGGTCGCTGACGGTCAGCAGCCGGCCCTGCCCGGTCACGCCGAAGCCGTTGAGCGAGGCGGTGATGCCGCTCAGGTCCCAGGTGGTGCCCGGTGCCGTCGTGGTGGTGGCCGCCGCGGTCACGGTGATCGCGATCGCGTCGTCCGCGGGCACGGTCACGTTCGCGCAGGTGATGGCGCTGCCGGTCACGGTGCAGGGCGTGCTGCCGACGACCGCGCGCGTGATCGACACGCCCGCCGGTTTGCCGGTCAACGGCACGGTGACGGTCGTACGCGCGTCGGACGGTCCCTCGTTGCGTACGGTGATCGGGGTCGTCGCGGTCTTGCCCGCCGGCACGGTCATCTGGGTGACCACGATCGACCCGCCGGTGGTCCGCGGCTCCCCCACCGTCACCAGCCGGCCCGCGCCGCTGACCTCGATGGTGGTCGCCTCGACCGCCGGGAACGGGGTGCTGACCGCGGTGATCGTGCCGGTCGCGGGCTGCCAGTTCGCGGCGTCGGCCGCGTTCGCCGCCACCCGCACGGGCAGTGACACGGTGACGCTGCCGCCGCCGGGCACGGTGACCCCGGTGCAGCGGATCTGCGTGGTGCTGGCCGTCGAGCAGGTACCGCCGCCGGTCGTGGTGACCTCGCCGAGGGTGTAACCGGCCGGCGGGGACGGGATGGTGATGACCGTGTTCGGGGCGGCGACCTCGCCGGCGTTGGTGACCGTGACCGTCGGGGTGCCGGTGGTGCCCGGCGTGATCGTGGCGGCGTCGGTGGACAGCGCGCCGAAGCGGACCACACCGGAGCAGGTGGACTCGCCGACGACCAGGCTGCCCGTGGTCGAGCCGAGCAGGTTCAGGTTGAGACCCTGCACGGTGTAGGACAGCCGGCCGGTGGTCGCGTTGTACGTGGCGGTCTGCCGATTCACGACGCCGGTCAGGACGCCGGGCACGTTGATGTCGAGCCCGACGCCGGGGTTCAGCACCTCACCGCCGCCGACGTCGAGGTCGGCGGTCTCGGTGCCGCCGGTGACCGCGGTCGGCGACATCAGGCACGACGTGTCCACGGCGTCCAGGTCGACCGCGCCGGCCAGCAGGTTCAGGCCGGCGACGCGGGCGCGGGCGACACCGCCGTTACCGCTCGGGTCGGGGCCGGCGGTGGCGGTGACCGCGCCGACGTCCAGCACCAGGGGCACGGTGATGCCCGCGACGTTGCGGTTGACCACGGACTGGCCGGTCTGCCACGAGGCCTGCTGCGTGCTCAGCAGCGAGTCGAGCAGGACGCCGAGCGACGGTTTGAGGCCCTGGGCGGTCGTGCTGACGGTGGCGGGGGCGGCCTGGGCCGCGCTGGGGGGTCCGATGAGCCCGAGGGTGAGCAGCACGGCCGCGAACACGGCCATGCGCCGGGGCTGACCTCGGTCGTCGTCGTGAACTGCTCGCATTTGCACCACGAGGCGAACGGTAAGCCCGGCGAAAGCGAAAGATCTTTTGTTTGCGAATAAAGCTCACAGGTCAGACTTTTCACCGTCATGATCACGGTGGGTAGCGCGTCCTAGGAGGCTAGGGATGGTGATCAGCCGTTCGGTTTCCGGGTCCTCGGCCGGGCGGTTTCTGGTTCGTCGGCCGGTCGGATCGCGGGCCGTCGGCCGGTCGGTTTTCGATGCCTCCACCGCTCGGACATGGTGCGGGGACCGCGCCTTTCGGTGCGGTCCCCGCGGGTGATGCTCATACTGTGCCGCGTGGCGGCGCCGCGTACGGCTG
>CAKUMG010000866.1 GCA_934667465.1 uncultured Actinoplanes sp.
GAGCTGGCCGATGAGATCGGTCAAGTGCTCGGGGTGGCGCCGACCCCCTCGGACTCGTACGAGTTCGCCAACGGTGAGATCTTCGTCCGGTTCAGGGACTCGGTCCGCGGCTCCGACGCCTTCGTCGTGCAGTCGATGACCGAGGGCATCAACCAGTGGATGATGGAAACGCTGATCATGGTCGACGCCCTGAAGCGGGGCTCGGCCAAGCGGATCACCGTGGTTCTGCCGTTCTACCCCTATTCGCGGCAGGACAAGAAGCACCGCGGGCGGGAGCCGATCTCGGCCCGTCTGATGGCCGACCTGTTGAAGACGGCGGGCGCCAACCGGATCCTGACCGTCGATCTGCACACCGCGCAGATCCAGGGCTTCTTCGACGGCCCGGTCGACCACCTGTTCGCCATGGACATCCTGGCGGCGCACGTGGAGCGCAAGTTCGAGGGCCGGCCGCTGACCGTGGTCGCGCCGGACTCGGGCCGGGTGCGGGTGGCGGAGCGCTGGACGGACCGGCTGGGTGGTTGCCCGCTGGCGTTCATCCACAAGACGCGCGACCCGCTCAAGCCGAACCAGGTCGTCGCGAACCGCGTCGTCGGTGAGGTCGAGGGCCGGGTCTGCCTGATCGTCGACGACATGATCGACACCGGTGGCACGATCGCGAAGGCCGCCGACATCCTGTTCGACTCGGGCGCGGCCGACGTCATCGTGGCGTCGACGCATGCGCTGCTGTCGGACCCGGCGACCGAGCGGTTGAAGAACAGCCGCATCTCCGAGCTGGTCGTGACGAACACGCTGCCGCTGCCGCCGGAGAAGCAGCTGGACAAGATCACGGTGCTGTCCATCGCGCCGCTGCTGGCTCGCGCGATCCGTGAGGTCTTCGACGACGGCTCGGTGACCACCCTGTTCGGTGGCCTCAGCTGAGCTGATCCTCGTGTGGTGAAACGCCCCGGTGGTTGCGGCCCCCGGGGCGTCGCCATGTCCGGCAAGGCAAGGCCCGGGCGTTGCCATGTCTGGCACGCAAGGCCTTGGGCGTTGCCGTGTCTGGCACGCGAGGCCCCGGACGTTGCCGTGTCTGGCACGCGAGGCCCCGGGCGTTGCCATGTCCGGCACGGGAGGCCCCGGGCGTCGCCACGGCTGGCTAGGTTCCCCGGAGCGGCGCCGTGTTGGAAATCCTGTCAGCTGGCCGGACGTCCCGATGCACCGTGCATCGTGAGGGTGAACTTTCGCCGATAAGCGCGAGGTGACGGGACCCGCCGGTCGGCGTGACTCGGGACCAGGTAAGCTAGTGCGGTTGCCACGGCGAGGGTGCCACGCGGTCTGCTGCAAGGTAGCGGAGTTCGCTTGAGGCACCGTGATCGACGCGGTGTTCCGGGCCTGTGCCCGTGCGCCCCTAGCCGAGCAGACGAGCACCATCTGTGGCTCGGCCTCGCCGAACGCAGCTCGCAGCAGCCCGCCGACTTAGACGCAGCCCGATAAGAGTTTCAGGAGTTTCCCCGTGTCCGAGGTAAAGATCAGCGCCGAGCCCCGTACCGAGTTCGGCAAGGGTGGTGCCCGCCGCACGCGCCGGGCCGGCCTGGTGCCCGCAGTGCTGTACGGCCACGGTGAGAAGCCGCAGCACGTGGCGCTGCCCGCCCGTGAGTTCGCGGCCGCGATCCGGCACGGCGGCCTCAACCAGGTGTTCACGCTCGACATCGCCGGTGGCGCCGCCATCCTGGCGCTGCCGAAGGCGATCCAGCGTGACCCGATCAAGGACACCTACGAGCACGTGGACCTGATCATCGTCAAGCGTGGCGAGAAGGTCCAGGTCGACGTCCCCGTGACGCTGGTCGGCGAGGCCGCCCGCAACACGCTCGTCGTGAACGAGAGCAACACCCTGGCGATCACCGCCGAGGCGATGCACCTGCCGAACGGCTTCGAGGTCTCCATCGAGGGCCTGGAGGCGGGCGCCCAGGTGACCGCCGGCGACGTGCAGCTGCCGCAGGGCACCGAGCTCGCCGTGGAGCCGGACTTCGTCATCGCGATCATCACGCAGGCGCAGACCGCCGAGCAGATGGAGGGCGAGTCGGCCGAGGGCGAGGCCACCGAGGCCGAGGCCACCGAGGAAGCCGCTTCCTGATCTGAGCCCCGGCGGGCACAGACCGCGGCACGCCCAGTTAGGGGGTCTCCCGTGGGTCAGGACGGCCTCCGCCGGGTCCAGCTTCCGCCTCGCGGCGCGGTGCGGACGGCCCGATACAACCCCGGTATCGGACCGCCCGCCCCACTTGCGAGACGAAACCTGGACCTCGCCGGCGACTCGCCCTGACCCGCGGGACACCCCCTCGGGCGTTCTGAACCATAGACGAATCATCGACAGGGAAAGTGCCGTCCGGCACTTTCCCTGTTGTCGTAGACGGAGAGTGGGTCATGACCGAGGACGCGCCCTGGCTGATCGCCGGGCTGGGCAATCCGGGCCGGGAGTATGCGGCCAACCGGCACAACGTCGGCTTCATGGTGGCGGATCTGCTGGCGTCCCGGACGGGCGGCAAGTTCGGCCGGCACAAGCGTGCGGTGGCCGAGGTCGCGGAGGGGCGGCTGGGTTTCGGCGGCCCGAAGCTGATCCTGGTCAAGCCGCTGACGTTCATGAACCTCTCGGGTGCCCCGGTGGTGGCGCTGGCGCAGTTCTTCAAGGTGCCGCTGGAGCATGTGATCGCGGTGCACGACGAGCTGGACGTGCCGTTCGGGCAGGTGCGGGCGAAGCTCGGCGGTGGTGAGGGTGGTCACAACGGGCTGCGCTCGATGTCGAAGTCGCTGGGCAGCAAGGACTACGCGCGGGTGCGGTTCGGCATCGGCCGGCCGCCGGGCCGGCAGGAGCCGGCCGACTTCGTTCTGTCCGACTTCGGTTCGGCTGAGCGCAAGGAGCTGGAGTTCCTGGTGGACCGGGCGGCCGACGTCGCCGAGGCGGTCGTGCTCGAGGGCGTGGAGTGGGCGCAGAACAAGTACCACGGGAGCTGACCCGGCGAGGCGCGAAGCGGATAGATTAATTCGCGCATTTTGTCCGTCTCGCTCTGCCGTGACGCCTTCCCCTGTTAGCGCGTTGGTCACGTAGCGCACCGAGTGGTGCGCGCCGGCGGCGCGTGGGGGAGGAACGTCAATGGTGGGCGATCTGTCCGGGCGCGACACGGCACTGGACGAGCCCACCTTGGTGCTGCCCACCGTGCGCGAGCCTGCGCCGGACGAGGCGGTGGAGACGGGTACGCGCCCGCACCGCCCCCTCCCGCAGCGCGGCCGCAACAGCAAGAACGACCCCAACGCCGCACCCCTCGCGGGGGCCGGCGGCCGCACCCCGGCCGGGCGGGCGCGCAACCGGGCCGTCGAGCGGCACTGGTCCACGCGGCGCAACCGGTCCGTGGCGGCCCGCCCG
>CAKUMG010000867.1 GCA_934667465.1 uncultured Actinoplanes sp.
GGCCCTGGGTGAGGACGCGCGGCTGACGAAGGCCCTCGATGAGGACGCGCGACTGACGGCGGCCCTGGGTGAGGACGCGCGGCTGACGAAGGCCCTCGATGAGGACGCGCGACTGACGGCGGCCATGAGTGAGGACGCGCGACTGGCGGGGGCCCCCGATGAGGACCGCCGCGCCGCGGAGCAGCTGACGGCGGCCCCCGGAGAGGACCGCCGCGCTTCGTGGCCGGATCAGCCGGCCACGAAGATCCGGCTGCTGATGGACACGCTGCTCGGTTAGACCTTCTTCTTGTACGCCCGCAGCGCCAGCGGCAGGAACACCACCACGAACCCGGCGCACCAGGCGAGCGTCCACCAGACGTGCGAGCCGAGCGGCGTACCCAGGAAGAGACCGCGCACCGAGGCCACCAGATGGGTCATCGGGTTCACGTCGACGAAGCCCTGCATCCAGCCCGGCAGCGTGGCCGGGTCGACGAACACGTTGGACGCGAAGCTCAGCGGCATGATCAGCGCGAACATGATGCCCTGCACGGCACCGGGCGTACGCACCTTCATGCCCACGAAGACCGGCAGCCAGCTCAGGCAGAGCGCGAACAGCACGGCGAGCAGGCAGCCCGCGAGCGCCCGCGCCGGATCGGTGGTGATCCGGAAGCCCATGACGTACCCGACGCCGACCGTGACCACGGTGACGATGACGTAGCGCACGACGTCGCCGAGGACCGCACCGATCAGCGGCGCGGACCGGGGGATGGGCAGCGACCGGAACCGGTTGAAGACGCCCTTCTGCAGGTCGGTGTTGAGGTTGACGCCGATCGAGATGCAGCCGGTGGCGATGGTCTGCGCCAGGATGCCGGGCAGCAGGAACTGCAGGTAGTCGTCCGTGCCGCCGGAGATCGCGCCGCCGAAGATGTAGACGAACAGGGCCAGGAACAGCACCGGCTGGAGCGTCACGTCGATGAGCGCCTCGGGCGTACGCCACGTCTTGATCAGACTTCGCCGCGCGAGCGCGAGCGCGTGGCGGATCAGCGGGAACGGACGAGGCTGCGGTGCGGCCGCGGTGATCGGCGCAGAGGCCCGGGGCGGGGTGAGAAGAGTGGTCATGCTGTGCCTCCGTTGGGCATGCCCTTCTGGCCCTCACAGTTGAGGCCGTCCGGATGGAAAGCTGAGCGAAGTTCGGTGCAGGCGGTCATGCCGCGACCTCCTGGGGTGCGCCGGTGAGCGTGAAGAAGACCTCGTCGAGGCTGGGCAGGTGCAGGGAGAGCTCGGTGACGGCGATCTCCGCGGCGGCGAGCCGGGCCACCGCGACGGTGAGGGCGGCGTCGTCGGTGACGGGCACCGCGAGTACGCCCTTGCGGATCTCCTCCGCCGTCGTGCCGGTGGCGACCTCGGCCAGGATGCCCGCGGTGCGGCGCAGATCGGCGGGGTCCGCCGGGCGTACCTCCAGGGTCTGACCGCCGACGATCCGCTTGAGCCCGTCCGGGGTGTCGTGGGCGATGACCCGGCCGTGGTCGATCACGGTGATCTCGTCGGCGAGCGCGTCGGCCTCCTCGAGGTACTGCGTGGTCAGCAGCACCGTGGAACCGGCCGCGACCAGGCTGCGGACGACATCCCACATGCCCTCGCGCTTGGCCGGGTCGAGCCCGGTCGTCGGCTCGTCGAGGAAGATCACCTCGGGGGAGCCGACCAGGCTCGCGGCCAGGTCGAGCCGGCGCCGCATGCCGCCGGAGTAGGTCTTGGCCGGCCGGTCCCCGGCGTCGGCGAGCTCGAACCAGTCGAGCAGCTCGGCGGCCCGGCGCCGGGCGCCCGCGCGGCCCAGGTCGAGCAGCGTGCCGAAGAGCTCCAGGTTCTGCCGGCCGCTGAGGTCCTCGTCCACCGAGGCGTATTGGCCGGTCAGGCCGATGATCCGGCGCACCCGCGCGGCGTCGCGGACGACGTCGTGCCCGCCGATCCGGGCGCTGCCCCCGTCGGGGACGAGCAGGGTGGAGAGGATGTTGACGGCGGTGGTCTTGCCCGCGCCGTTCGGGCCGAGGACGCCGAGCACGGTGCCACGCGGCACGGCGAGATCGACGCCGCGCAGGGCCGTCGTGGCCCCGAACCGCTTGACGAGGCCCTCGGCCTCGATGATCAGGTCAGCTGTCATGCGGACAGCCTGCGCGGTGCCGCTGACACGGCACCGACATCGCACCGACACGGCCGTGCCGGCGTGCGGTGTCAGGCGCCGGGGGCGCTCTCCGTGGTGGCGGCCTCCGCGGCGGCTTCCTCTTCCGCCGCCTTCCGGTTGCGGCGGCGGATGTGGCGGACGTGCAGGAAGGCGTACGCGGCGACGGCCACGATCACGACCGGGATCACGATCCACATGTAGCCGTGCGCCCGTTCGAGCAGGTCGCCGAGCCGCGGCCCGAGCAGGTAGGCGACGGTCGTCCACCAGCCCACCCACAGCGCCGCGCCGATCGCGTTGTAGAGCAGGAACGTCTTCCACGGCATCGCGGTGATCCCGGCGATCACGCCGTTGAGCTGTCGCAATCCGTCGATGAAGCGGGCCACCACGACGATCCGGTTGCCGCGCCGGGCGAAGAACCGCTCGGCGCGTTCCAGCCGTTCCGGGGTGATGAAGATGTACTTGCCGAAGCGGTGAACCGCCTTGCGCCCGCCGCGCACCCCGATCCAGTAGCCCACGTTGTCGCCGAGCACCGCGGCGACGAAGCAGATCGCCGCGACCGCCCAGATGTCGAGGCGCCCCCAGCTGGAATAGATCGCCGCCGCGACCATGATGGTCTGGCCGGGGGCGGGCACCCCGAAGCTCTCCACCCCGATCACCACGGCCAGCGCCAGGTAGCCCCACC
The DNA here is from genome assembly GCA_934667465.1 of uncultured Actinoplanes sp. Classification (GTDB taxonomy): domain Bacteria; phylum Actinomycetota; class Actinomycetes; order Mycobacteriales; family Micromonosporaceae; genus Actinoplanes. Next base: position 2,841 of record CAKUMG010000867.1, read on the forward strand.
GGTCGAGGATCGGGGCGACCCCGTGCAGGATGCTCGGCAGGTCGTCGGTCGGCGGCATGGGGTCGGGTGGCTCCTGTCCTCGTGCCGGGCGCGGTGTCCCGGTCGGTCGAGGACCGCGGCCCTCGACGTCACACCGTATCCACCGTGCCGGAACGCAAACACGGGTGTGCCCCTGACGATCCCCCGCCCGGGCGTCGCTTGTCCCGCTTCTCGGGGGATTCGCGGTTTCTGTCCTGTGGATAACGTGTGGACAGTGCCGGTCGGTCCGCGGTCCTGCCCGGCCGGCGTTGAACTCTGGCCCACTGAGATCCGTAACGCCTCTTGGAGTGTCCCGGAGGAGGGCTACGTCTTGTCTGTTTCAGTCCGCGAAGCGTTGATTGCGCGCTTCCGCCGGTACGCCGCATCCGCGCAGCCGGAGACATCCGTGCCCGCCGCACCGGCCGACCCCGCCGCACAGGGCCCGGCCGCCCCCGCCGCACAGGGCCCGGCCGCCCCCGCCGCACACAGCCCAGCCAACCCCGCCGCACCCGGCCCGGCCGATCCCGCCGCGCACAGCC
>CAKUMG010000868.1 GCA_934667465.1 uncultured Actinoplanes sp.
GTGCTCTACATCGACGTGCGCTACGCGGTGCGCGGCTCCAACGACCCGCGCAACCTCGTCTTCCCGTTCTATGTCATCCCGTCGCACGACGACGCCCCCGAGGAAACCGCCGCCTGATGCCGCTGCCCGCACCCCAGCTCGACGACCGGCGCTTCCAGCAGTTCGTCGACGAGGCCAAGAGATTCATCCAGCAGCGTGCGCCCGAGTGGAGCGACCACAACGTCTCCGACCCGGGCGTCACGCTGATCGAGGCGTTCGCGCACATGATGGACCAGCTGATCTACCGGCTGAACCGGGTGCCGGAGAAGAACTACCTGGCGTTCCTGGACCTGATCGGGGTGAAGCTGTTCCCGCCGGCCGCGGCCCGCGGGGAGGTCACGTTCTGGCTGTCCGGCCCGCAGGAGGATCCGGTGGTGATCCCGGCGGGCACCGAGGTGTCCACCGAGCGTAGCCAGGCCGATGAGGGCGTGGTGTTCACGACCGTCGCCGAGCTGCCGATCGTGCCGAGCCGGCTGACCCGGCTGCGGCGGCACCCGGGCTCGGGTCCCCCGGTCGACCTGCTGGAGGCGGTGAGCGAGGGCCGCGACATCGCCGTGTTCCCCGAGACGCCGGCGGCCGGCGACAGCATGCTGGTCGGACTGTCCGCGGCGGTGCCGCACTGCGCGGTGCTGCTCGAGCTGGACAGCCGCGTCGAGGGCGTCGGCGTCGACCCGCGCCAGCCGCCGCTGGTGTGGGAGGCGTGGACCGGCGACGGCTGGACCGCCTGCGACGTCGACCGCGACGAGACGGGCGGGCTCAACCGGCCCGGCGACGTCGTGCTGCACGTCCCCGGCGGGCACGTCGGCTCGGTGCAGGCCGGGCAGCAGGCCGCGTGGCTGCGCTGCCGGCTCGTGGCGCCGCAGCCGGGCCAGCCGTTCTACGCCCAGTCGCCGACCGTGCGTGCCCTGACGGTGTCGACGATCGGGGGTACGGCCGCCGTGGTGCACGCCGAGACGGTCACCGACGAGCTGATCGGCGAGGCCGAGGGCGTACCCGGGCAGCGGTTCACCGTGGCCCGGCCGCCGGTCATCGCGGACGACGTGCCGCTGGTGCTCGAGGTGGCCGGCGCCGACGGATGGGTGCCGTGGACCGAGGTGGAGGGGTTCGGCCGCTCCGAGCCGTTCGACAGGCACTTCACCGTCGAGCGGACCAGCGGCGAGATCGTGCTCGGGCCGGCCGTGCGCCAGGCCGACGGCACCCTGCGCCAGTACGGCGCGGTGCCCGCGGCGGGCTCCCGGGTCCGGGTCCGGCAGTACCGCACCGGGGGCGGCCGCCAGGGCAACGTCGCCCGGCGCGCGTTGTCGCTGCTGCGCACGTCGATCCCGTACATCAGCGTCGTCGAGAACCGCGGACCGGCCGCCGGCGGGGTGGACGGCGAGAGCGTCGACGAGGCGCGGCTGCGCGGCCCGGTGTCGCTGCGGGCGCAGGACCGGGCGGTGACCGCCGCCGACTACGAGCTGCTCGCCCGCCAGGCCGCGCCCGGCGCCGCCCGGGTGCGTGCGCTGCCCGCCGGTGACGGCGAGGACGCGGGAGGCGTACGGCTGCTCGTCGTGCCCGCCGTCGCCCCGGACGCGACCGGCCGGATGCCGTTCGAGGACCTCGTCCCCGGCGACGCCATGCTCGCCACCATCGCCGACCACCTCGAACTCCGCCGCCCGATCGGCGCGCGGCTGGCCGTCGAGCCGCCGTTCTACCAGGGCGTGACCGTGGTCGCGCGGCTGCGGCCCCGCCCCGACACCTCCGCCGTCCGGCTGCGCGCCCAGGCGGAGGAGGCGCTCTACACCTATCTGGACCCGCTGCGCGGCGGTCCTGACGGCGGCGGCTGGCCGTTCGGGCGCCCCGTGCACACCGGCGAGGTGTTCGGTGTGCTGCAGCGCCTGCCCGGCGTCGAGGTCGTCGAGGACGTGCGCATGTTCCCCGCCGACCCGCTGACCGGGCGCCGCGGGGACGAGGTGAGCCGGCTCGAGCTCGACCGGCACGCACTCGTCTTCTCGCACCAGCACCAGGTGCGGGTGGAGGAGCGATGACCGATTCCGCTCTCCCCTCCTCCCCCGGCGAGCCCTCCACCCCTTCTTCCCCGGGCGAGCCCGCTTTTGCCGGTGAGCCCCCTTTTCCTGGCGAGCCCGCGCCGGGCCTGCCCGCTTCCGTGCCCGGTCTGCCGCCCGTCGTGCCCGACCCGCCGGTGCCGGGCCCGGACCCGTCCGGCTTCGCGGGCTCGGCCGGTCCCGGTCGCAGTGCCGGCCCCGGGCGCGCTGCCGGTCCCGGGCGGGCCGCCGTCCCCGGGCTGCTCTCGCCGGACCCGCTGGGCCGCCGGCTACCCGCCGTGTATGCGGACGACGACTTCGCGCAACGCCTGACGGGCGGGTTCGACACCGTGCTCGCGCCCGTGCACGCCACGCTCGACAGCCTGTGGGCCTACTTCTCCCCCGCGCTGGCTCCGGACGACTTCGTCGACTGGCTCGGCGAATGGGTCGGTGCCACCGCCGGCCGCGACTGGCCGCTGCCGCAACGCCGGCACGCCGTCAGTACCGCGGTGGCCGGTCACCGGGTCCGGGGCACGGTCGCGGGGCTGCGCGCCGCGATCCGCGACGTCTTCGGGGTGGACGCCGACATCGTCGAGACCGGGGGCACGTCGTGGTCGGCCACGCCGGGCAGTCCGCTGCCGGGGCGGCCGGTCGCGGCGCTGCGGGTCCGGGTGCGCGCCGCCGGCCCGGGGCTGGCGGACCGGCTGCGCGAGTTCGTCGAGGCGAACAGGCCGGCGCATGTGCCGTGCACGGTCGAGGTCCTCCCGGAGGCGGCACAATGACTCTCTGTGACAACTGCGGATCGCCGGTTACTCCCGATGATGCTTTCTGCGGGGTGTGCGGCGCCTATCTGGACTGGGGGTCGGAGTCCCCCACGGTTCACGCGGCGGCTCCTGCTTCTCCGGGCGGGGGCGCCGCTGCCGCTTCCGAGCCGGACACTTCCGCTTCGGGCGTCGACGCTCCCGGTCCGGGCTCCCGGGTCGCGGCGGCGCCTCGTGCGGGCGCTGCTGTCACGGATCCGGCCGCCGCGGACCGGTTCACCGCGGATCGGTCCACCAGGGAGGCCTCCGTCGCGGATCGGTCCACCACGGAGGCCTCCGCCGCGGATCGGTCCACCGCAGAGGCCTCCGCCGCCGCGGCGCCCGGTGATGAGCCGTCCGCCGGGGGTACAGCTGCCGGTGACGAGCGGGCCGCCACCGCTGCCGCTGAGCCGGCGGGGTCCGCGGCGGCGGGGGCGGACGCTGCCGCTGAACCAGCGGGTTCTCCGGCTCGGGGCGCGGATGCTGCTGGACCGGCGGGTTCTCCGGCTCGGGGCGCGGATGCTGCTGGAC
>CAKUMG010000869.1 GCA_934667465.1 uncultured Actinoplanes sp.
CCGCCGGCCCACGCAGAGCACGTCGTGACCCTCCGCCGCGGCGAGCGCGGCGACGGCCGTACCGCAGAATCCCGAAGCCCCCGTGACAGCGATCCGCACGCGCCCATCCTGCCCCCGCCACCCGCCGTGATCCGAATCGCCGGGTGTCGATCGGCGGGCGTGGGTAGCGCCACAAGCCGGAATGCTCAGACTTCTCTAAGCTTCCCCGCATGGAAAGCATCGTCGAGACGGTGGGGCTCGTGGCCCTCGCGGTGCTGGGCGCCGCCCTGGCCCGGCGTCTCGGGTTCATCGCACCCCTGGTCCTGCTGATCGCGGGGCTCGCCCTGTCCTACATGCCGGGTCTGCCCGAGATCCACGTCGAGCCCGAACTCGTGCTGATCGGCATCCTCCCGCCCCTGCTCTATGTCGCCGCGCTGCAGACCAACCTGGTCGCGTTCCGCCGGGCGCTGCGGCCGATTTTGCTGCTCGCCGTCGTGCTCGTGCTGATCACGGCGTTCGTGGTCGGGTTCGTGGTGCACGCCCTGCTGCCCGAGGTGCCGCTGGCGGCGTGCGTGGCGCTGGGCGCGGTGGTGGCGCCGCCCGACGCGGTCTCCGCCACGGCCATCGCCCGCCGGATCGGGCTGCCCCGCCGGGTGGTCACCATCCTCGAGGGCGAGAGCCTGCTCAACGACGCGACCGCGCTGGTCACGGTCCGGATCGCGGTCGCCGCCCTGCTGGGCTCGGCTGTCGGGTTCTGGGAGATCGCCGGCGAGGTGGCGCTCAAGGCGGGCGGCGGCCTGCTGCTGGGCCTGCTTTTCGCGGTCGGCGCGGCCTGGCTGCACCGCAAGATCGAGGATCCGCTGCTGGACGACGCGGTGTCGCTGCTCACCCCGTTCGTCGTGGTGATCGTGGCCGAGGAGCTGCACTCGTCGAGCGTGGTGGCGGTCGTGGTCGCCGGGCTCTATCTCGGGCACCGGATCCCGTACCTGCTGTCGGCGACCTCTCGCCTGCAGATGGACGCGGTCTGGAAGCTGATCAACTTCCTGCTCGAGGGCGTCGTCTTCCTGCTGGTGGGGCTGCAGCTGCGCGAGCTGATCGAGAACATCGAGACCAGCATGGCGACCACCGTCCAGGTCACCGTCGCGGTCTTCCTGACCCTGGTCCTGATCAGGTTCGTGTGGATGTATCCCGCGACCTATCTGGCCCGGCTCATCCCGCGGATCCGCACCCGCGAGGAGCGGCCGCCGATCGCGGTGCCGACCGTGATCGCCTGGGCCGGCATGCGCGGCGTGGTGACCCTGGCGGCGGCGCTCACGCTGCCGCCCAACAACACGTTCGCGGGCAACGACTACCCGCGCGAGCTGTTCGTCTTCGTCGCCTTTGCGATCATCGTGCTGACCCTGCTGATCCAGGGCACCACGCTGCCGTGGCTCTCCCGCCGCCTCGGCGTGCGCGAGGACACCAGCGCCGCCGACGCGCTCGCCGAGGCCAACGTGCAGCACGCGGCGAGCCGCGCCGCCCGCGAGCGGCTCGAGGAGCAGGCCGACGGCGCGCCCGACTCGGTGGTGGAGCGGCTGCGGGCGCTGACCGACAGCCGCTCCAAAGTCGCCTGGGAACGGCTCGGCCACCCGCAGCAGGAGACCCCGTCGGCCGCCTACGGGCGGCTGCGGCGGGAGATGATTACCGCGGAGCGCCACGTCTTCAAGATCGCCCGCAACGAGGGGCGGATCCCCGAGGAGGTGCTCATGCGCGCCCAGCGCGAGCTCGACCTGGAAGAGTCCCAGCTACACCGGAGCGACGACGAGTGACCTGTGAACACCTGAAGGAAGCCACGGAGCCCACCCCCCAGGCGCCGTACGAGGGTGGGTGTCCCGAATGTGTCCATGACGGCTACCGCGACTGGGTGCACCTGCGCCTGTGCCTCGAGTGCGGCTACGTGGGCTGCTGCGACTCCTCGCCGCGGCGGCACATGTCGGCGCACCACGAGGAGACCGGCCATCCGGTGATGCGCTCCTACGAGCCGGGCGAGCACTGGAAGTGGTGCTACGTCCACGACGTCCTGGGAGCCTGACGCCTCAGCAGCTCACGGAGGGCCCCGCTCACCACGGCGGGGTCCTCCTCGGCCATGAAGTGCCCGCAGGTGACCGGCGTGTGCACCAGGTCCGGGGCCCAGGCCCGCCACCGGCCCACCGCGTCGAAGCCGAGCGCCGCGCCCCAGTCCTGCTGCAGCACGGTGACCGGCATGGCCAGCCGGTTGCCCGCGGTGCGGTCCGCGGTGTCGTGCTCGACGTCGACGCCGGCCGACGCCCGGTAGTCCGCGACGATCGACGGCACGGCCGCGCGCGAGGCGTCGAGGTAGGCGCGGCGCACGTCCGCGGGGATCGCGGCCGGGTCCCGCGCCCACAGGTCGAGGAAGTAGCCGAAGAAGGCGTCAGCGCTCGCGGCGATCATGCGCTCGGGCAGGCCCGGCGGCTGCGCCATCAGATAGAGGTGGAAGCCCACGGCCGCGGTCGTGCCGTGCATGACCTCCCAGGTGTCCAGCGTCGGCATGACGTCCAGCGACGCCAGGTGGGTGACCGCCCGCGGGTGGTCGAGGGCGGTGCGGATCGCGACGAGCGCGCCGCGGTCGTGCCCGGCCAGCGCGAAGCGCTCGAAGCCGAGGTGCCGGGCCAGGGCCACCACGTCGGCGCCCATGGTCCGCTTCGCGTACGCGCCGGGATCGTCGCCGGACGGCTTGTCGCTCGCGCCGTAACCGCGCAGGTCGGGCACGATGACGGTGTGCTCGGCGGCCAGGTCGGCGGCGACGTGCCGCCACATCAGGTGGGTCTGGGGGAAGCCGTGCAGCAGCACGATCGGGTCGCCGCTGCCGCCCACGGCGGTGTGTAGCGCCACACCGGGGGCGACGGGGACCTGCTCGTAGCGGAAGCCGGGGATTACGTTCGTCATGCGTCCACGGTCCCAAGCGCGGATGAGCGGGCGATGAGCGAGGAGCCCGGCCACGGTCCCGGGCGCGGATGAGCGGGCGATGAGCGAGGAGCCGCGTGATCACCTTCGGGGTGCTCGGGCCGATGACGGCGTGGGACGAGACGGGCGCGGAGCCGGCCCTGCGCGGGCCGCGGCACCGGGCGGTGCTGGCCCGGCTGATCGTCGCGCGGGGCCGCGTCGTCCCGGTCGGCCACCTGGTCGACGACCTCTGGCCGGTGGCGCCGCCGGAGGGTGCGGTCTCCGCCGTACGGACGTTCGTGGCGGCTCTGCGGCGCGCGCTCGAACCGGACCGCCCGCCCCGGACGCCGCCCGCGCTGCTGGTCACCGACGGCCCCGGCTATGCGCTGCGGGTGCCGCCGGAGGCCGTGGACGCGTGGTGCTTCGAGCGGGTGGCCGGGGCCGGCGGGCCCCCGGAGCGGCTGGGCG